>JANYKL010000014.1 GCA_025361625.1 Acidobacteriaceae bacterium | reverse complement strand
CCAGGCATCGCCGCGCGCGAAAATACCAACCTTACTTTCAATCTCTCCCTTCAGTTTGCGGCCCGTCTTCATCATGAAGACGATCATCGTGACGACGAAGACTGCGGCAACCAGCATGACCCAGCCTTCAAAAATATCTTCGTTCAATCTGAAGCGGGAAAGAACGACCGCAACCCCGATCGAGCCGACGAACGCCGCGGCAAGTGCGGCATAAACCGCCTTGCGCAGGTCATTGCGACCGATCTTAGCCAGGTACGCGAGCGTAATGCCGACGATCAGAGCGGCTTCAACGCCTTCGCGAAGGGTGATGATGAATGCCTGTAGCATTGAGGTGGGTGCTGATTAAAAGCTGGTTCTAATTGAAAATGAATTTTACTTTCAATATTTACCAAGGATACGGTTTGGGGCAGTCGCGGTCAACGCTCGAGCCACGGATGCGTCTGCCCTGCATCACACGGCGAAGTTAGGCATTAAGTGGCGCGACGTTTGTATCCTGGTTGCGCCTTGTTGCGACTGTGATCTGCGACCAAAATCGCCAAGCTTTGTGGAAAGCGCCAGCTTTCGAATTCAACCCCGAACGATCACTAGCCATTTGACCGCGAACTCTCACCTCTTTCACAAGATTCGCAAGAACTTAATCGCTCTTTCCCGCTCAGGGAACATTTTTTCTTCGGCGCGAAATTCAGTGGAATGTACACATCGCCGAATTCCTCGCAGTCTAACCGGATGCTTCAGGTGCAGCATTTCGTGAAACAAGATGTACTCGACGGCATAAAGCGGCACGCGCGGGTGATCGAAGACGCGGCTGATTACGATGGCGTTATGTGCGGGATCGTAATGTCCGAGGCTGCTTCGTGCCTGGTTGCGGCTCCATGTCAGCTGCGGACGCCCCATCAACCCGTGGAAGAATCGTCGATTCAGATCGTCGAAAATTTCCTCCAAATGATAATGATGCCCCCGCGCCGAACGAATATGCTTCCGCCCGCGCATTTGGCGGAGCAGACGCGCCTTCGCCGTGATGTCGTGGCTCGCAACGTATCGGCGGTAGCGAGCCGCGTGGGAACGATCAACCGGCTTGCGATATAACTTTGCGAGCAGGATGTGGGCAATCGACAGCAACACCGTTTCCGGCGCTCCCTCCAGCATGTCGGATACGCGCGCGTAAAGTTCGCCCTGCCGCAGTCGGATCGTGTTGTTGATCGAAACAAAAGGATAGAAGCGGACGTGCATGACTGGAACGAGCGTGCGCGGACGAAGTTCGCGGAACGCTTCCAGAAAAATGTCGCTGAGCGTAAGGAGCACGTTCAGGGAAGATTAGCACGCTGACTAGATCGCTCAACGCTACGAAAATCAATGAGCGACATGGCTAGACTTCATTATTTACTCTTCTTTTTGTGCTTCACGTACTCCTCGACTTCAGCGAGCGTCTTGCGGTGATCGTCGGCGCTCGCGTCGACTGTGTCGATCGAATCGGTCAGCACAAATCCGTATTGGCTGTTTTCCTCGGCTGTCGCATTGGCCGCACTTTTTAGAGCGCGCAACTTTGACTGGAACTCAGTGTCTGCCTCGATAACCAGCTTCAGCGGTTTGCGCAAATCTTCTTTGCGGCCCACATACATTTCAATGTTGTCATCGAGTTCGCCATAAACAGCCAGAAAATTCTCCAGCATATCGTGGGTCTTTTGGGCACGCTCAGTCGTCTTTTGGTCGGCCCGCATCTGCTCAAGCTTGTTCATGCGATCGCGTGAAAACTTAACGTATAGCTTTAAGCGCTGGTCAGGCTCAAGCATGGCGTCGCGGAGCAGGTCGATTTCTTCCTGATTGAGCGGATCGCGCCGGCGTTCGGCGAAAAGGCGCAATCCCGCCGGAAGGAAAATGGGCGCGGAGAGAAAAACTACCAAGCCGATCACCGCGGTCCGCCATAGGGCCCCAGTCATTTTTTCTCCTTCTTCGCGAACATCTCCTTGAGCAATGTCGTACGAACGTCTTCCAATTGCCGGATTGCCAGATCTAGCGGAGGTTGGTCTTCCACTGCAAGGGTGCGCTTGATGTCACGCAATTTATCGGCAATCTTGCGAGCGTCAATCTCCACATTCTTCAGCCGCTTTTGAGTTTGAGTCGCGGCGTCACCCGCTTTTTCGCAATAGGTCACGATGTCCCGCACCGCTTGATGGGCCTGTTCAACTTTTCCGTCGCCGTAAAAACTGTCGGCGTTTCGAAGTTCGCGCTGCGCGATTCGGATACCAAGTTCCGCCCGGCCTTCGGGTCGTGTTCGTTCAAAGCGCGCTTTGAGCTCGTCTACGGTTTCATCTTTAGCTCCGTACGTCGACGCTATGGCGAGAAGAAGAAAAAAAATGAGTCGTCGCATGGAACTCAGTGCCTCTTGGGCTCGATGGCGATCAGCCGATGTTCGGCCTGCCACTCCTGGTCGGGAAACTTCCCCTTACCGACGTCCAGAAAGTGATGATAATCCAGCGCCGCGTGTTTGTAGTCGCGTAAATGATCGTAGGCTGAAGCACGCAGAAAAAAGCACACTGGCGGAAGATCAGGATTCAAACTGGTGCGGCCATTTAGCGCGCGGACGACGAGTTCGTAATTTTTGTTTTCGTTTGCCGCAAAAGCGAGATCGACATAGACGTCGGCCGAATCTCGTTTCAGCCGCAGCGCAACGAGAAATTCCTGCTGAGCTTCGGGAAACTTCTTTTGCAGCAAAAGCGCTCTGCCTAGCCCTCTATGTGCCTCGGCGTCGTTCGGCTGCGCTTGAACCAAGGCTCGATAGGAACCTTCTGCAAGATCATGTTTCCCCGCGCCCGCGTAAAGGCTGGCAAGCTCCCGTTGTGAATCGAGGTCCTGGGGCGCGAGCCTTGCCGCCGACTGTAATTCTAAAATCGCCTCATCTTTCTTGCCTTCCGATTCAAGCAAGCGCCCCAGTTGCAAGTGAATGCCGGCGGCATCCGGACGCTCAGTGGCCATTCGCCGCAGCAGCGGCTCAGCGTCCGGCAAACGATTCGACTTCATGTAAATATTCGTGAGGCCTATCGAAGCCTCCTTCGAGTTCGGATCGAGCGCCAACGCCTGCTTATATTCCGCTTCGGCGTCGGCAAATTCTTTTTGACGCTCGTGCAAAAGCCCGGCCGATAAATGCGGCTCCGCGTCTTTGGGTGTGAGTTCAGCCGCCTTTTTATAATCCTGCAAGGCCTCGCCGGGAGTTTTGTTTTCAACCATGTGTGCGAGAGCCAGCCAGGCGCGAGCGCGGCCTTCTTCCGGATGATCGGTGGGCTTTAGCTTTGTCGCAGCCTTCAGAAATTCTTCCCCCTCTGGATTATTGGCGCGCGCAAGCATCAGCCCAAGGTTCAGATTCGACTCAAAAACATCGGGATTCGCAGCGACAGATTTTCGGTAAGCTGCCACCGATTCGTCGGGACGATTAAGCCGATTCAGAATGAATCCCAAATCGAACCACGCCTGATAATTGTTCGGATCTTTATCAACAACTTTCTTTAGGAGTGGCTCAGCCGCCGCAAATTCATTCTTTTGAATCTCAGCTTCCGCCTGCGCGATTTCCGGAGGTTGTTCGTCGATGCGCTCTTTGTAGTGGCGGACGGTAGTGTGAGTTTGGGCGGCGGCAATGGCGGTAACAGCTGCGGCGATCGAAATTGCGCAGCAAAACACGAAGTTATGTCTAACGTTCACCATGGGTGACGCCGTTTCCATTTAAAACGTGCTTTAAAAACTGCCCCGTATACGAATTTTCTAGCTCTGCAATAACCTCTGGAGGCCCGACGCCAACGACGTTTCCCCCGCCCTCTCCGCCTTCGGGACCGAGGTCAATCACCCAATCGGCGGTCTTGATGACTTCAAGATTGTGCTCGATCACAACAATCGAACCGCCCGCATCGATCAGCCGGCGAAACGCGCTAAGCAACTTGCTCACGTCGTCAAAATGCAATCCGGTTGTGGGCTCGTCAAAAATATAAAGCATGCGTTGCTTGCGCCGCGGAGAGTCCCCGCCTTCGCCTGACCGCGTCACCGGTCGATTTCCAGGCTGCAGGTGTGCCGCCAGTTTCATGCGCTGCGCCTCGCCTCCAGATAAGGTGGTGGCCGATTGCCCGAGTCGCAAGTATCCGAGGCCGACTTCATCCAGCACGCGCAATTTCTCTGTCAATCGCGGCACCTCCGCAAAAAACTTGAGAGCCTCGCGGATGGTCAGGTTCAATACTTCGTGAATATTCTTGCCGCGGTACAGAATCTCCAGGATCTGAGGCTTGTAGCGTGTGCCTTTGCACTCGTCGCAAACCAGTTCGACGTCCGCAAGAAACTGCATCTCAACCGTGACCGTGCCGTCGCCCTGACAGTTATCGCAGCGGCCGCCGGGGACGTTAAACGAAAAATTTCCAGCCGGGAAGCCGCGCTTCTTCGCTTCCGGCAACGAGGCAAATAATTCTCGAATAAGATCGAAGGCCTTGATGTAAGTAACTGGATTTGACCGCGGAGTGCGCCCGATGGGCGACTGGTCGACGAGCACCACATCGTCCAGATAATCTTCTCCCTCGATGCTATCCCACGTCATCGATGCGGCCGCGGCACCCCCCGTGCTGTTGCTTTGCCGTTTTGCTTCGACTAAGCCCTTGTACAGAACATCATGCAGCAGCGACGATTTGCCGGAACCGGAAACGCCGCTGATCGCAACCAGCATTCCGAGCGGAATCTCGAGGTCGATTCCTTTCAGGTTGTGTGCGCGAGCGCCGGCAATTTTCAATTTATGAGAGCCCGGTTGCCGGCGGCGAGTCGGCATCTGAATGTGGAGCTCGTCCGCAAGATAACGCCCCGTCAGCGAATGCGGCATCTTTAAAATTTCGTCATAGGTGCCCGAGCCAACAACCTTGCCCCCGTTTTCTCCGGCACCTGGGCCAAGATCCAGAATGTGATCGGCGGCGCGCATGATGTCCGGGTCGTGTTCAACCACCAGGATCGTGTTCCCCAGATCGCGCAGGTTCTGCAAAATTTTGATCAGGCGGTGCGTGTCGCGGCTATGCAATCCAATGGAAGGCTCATCGAGCACATAGAGTGTCCCAACGAGTTGCGAGCCAAGCGAAGTGGCGAGTTGAATACGCTGCGCTTCTCCGCCAGACAAGGTCGATGACAGGCGATCGAGCGTTAGATACTCCAAGCCAACTTCATTCAGAAAGCGCAGCCTTTCCCGAAGCTCGATCAAAAGTCTCTCCGCAATCGCAGCCTGTTGCGGCGAAAGAGTGAGGTGCGCGAAAAAGTCAGCAGCCTCTTCGACGGTCATGCTGCATACCTGGCAGATGTTCTTATCTTCGATTTTCACCTGTCGAGCTTCGGTGCGCAGCCTGGTGCCATTGCATTCCGGACACTGCGTATACCCGCGATAGCGGCTCAGAAATACGCGCACGTGTAACTTGTACTTCTTTCGCTCAAGATACTGAAAGAAATCACGCACGCCCCCAAAACCGCGGCCTCCGTCGGTGATTACCCGCCGGTGCTCTTCCTCGAGTTCGTTCCATGGCTCATCCAGCGGGATGCGAGCCTGCCGGGCAAAGCGTTTGAGCTCGGTGAAGTATGCGCGATATTTTGGCTTCGTCCAGGGCTCGATGACTCCTTCATTTATAGTTTTGCTCTTGTCCGGGATCACGAGATCAAGATCGAAGTCGATGGTGTTCCCGAAGCCTTGGCAACGCGGGCAAGCGCCGTACGGATTATTGAACGAAAACAGCCGCGGCTCCGGCTCTTCGTAACGCGTGCCGTCGTTCTTACATTCGAAGCGATGCGAGAAGCGCAATCGTTGCGGCGCTTCGTCATCCCGCGGCGCAGTTTCAAAGATGACCTCGCCACTTTCCCGATATCCAATCTCCACCGCGTCTACGACACGCGAACGCTGGTCGGGAGCGACCGCGATGCGATCCACCAACGCGAACACTGGGGCCGAAAAATCAAGGTCGATCAATGATTCAGGGCTCGAAAATTCGTAAATCCGGCCACCTTGAAATAAGCGATTAAAGCCGCGTTTGCGAAGGTCGAAGAGTCTCGTCTTTACCGCGTCCGACGGCAGCTTCGCATCCGCCGCGGCTTTCTTGCCCCGAGCTTTCTTGACCTTCTTGTCATCTGCCGCTGGAGTCTGTATTTGAACCGGGAAAAAAACATTCAGGCGCGTACCCTCGCCCAGTGCCAGCAAGCGCTCGACGACTTCGTCGACCGTATCCTTCTTTACCTCCTGGCCGCACAAGAGGCAGTAGGTGCGACCCACGCGAGCGAAAAGCAGGCGCAAATAATCAAAAATTTCGGTCGCGGTAGCGACTGTCGATCGCGGATTTCTGGTTGAATTCTTTTGCTTGATGGCGACCGCTGGAGCGATGCCGTCGATCAAATCGACGTCCGGTTTCTCGATGCGCTCGAGAAATTGGCGCGCATATGCCGATAGTGACTCGACGTAACGCCGCTGACCCTCGGCGTAAATGGTATCGAAGGCGAGCGAAGACTTACCCGAACCGGAGACTCCCGTCACCACAGTCAAAGTATTGTGTTCGATTTCAAAATCGATGTTCTTGAGGTTGTGGACCCGTGCCCCACGAACAATAATGCTGTCTGTCGACATCTTCCCCTATACAGATGGTCAAAACCCGATGATGAATCTTTCTATTATAAAGGTCGCGACCTGCTGCGCGTGCCGGTGGAAGCCCCGTCCGGTAGCTACTTTCAAGACAGGGTTTGTTTTTTTGCTACCGGGCCACGAAAGAAAATAGAATCAGGATGTAGATCCACAACCCAGTCATGCAGTGCCAATACCAGGAAGCGACGTCGACTGCGATCCGCCGCGATTCCACGGGACGCTTCACCATCGCAGCAACGTTTGCGAACATGAGCGCCAGCATTCCGCCGCAGAGATGCAATCCGTGCATGGCCGTAAGCATGTAGATGAAGGAAATGCTCGTCCCGCCCCGCAGGTGGAATCCTGCGCTTGAAAGCCTTTGCCAAACAAAGAGCTGACCGCCCAGAAATCCGAAGCCAAGAAGAACAGTTGCCGCGAGCCACGGTCGGCGAACCTCTTTGCCCAATGAAATTCCCGGAACGCCTCGCAAGGGAGCCAGCGCTGCCTCCCGAGTAATTTGCCGACGCGCGAGCTCCATCGTAACGCTGCTCAAAGCGAGAATCGCGGTGTTAGCAAGCAACAGCAACCAGGGCAGCCGCACCGGTAGCCAGGCATGCAGATAAGCTGCCTTGCTCGAGTCAAGCTCAACATAACCGCGCCGAATCAAGTAAGCCGCAGTGAAAGAAATAAAGAGAACCAGAATCGGAGTCATGGCAACCGCAAGCCCCATGCGGGCGCGACGAAGCCGCTCCCCATAGTCGGGGAGCGAGTCAGGAACGAAATCCGGCATCCCATCGCCGCCCCCGCCGTCGTCCCCACCCCCGCTGTCGGGAGGAAAAAAGCCCCCATGCTGGCCGGCTGAGCGGCTGCTGAAATTTGTTAGCCGAGGCATGGGCACCCTTCTCCAAGCGATGAGCAAGCAGTGACGAGAAGTCGCAGAATTTCAGGTGATCGTTCGGGCGATCCTAAAGAATATTCGGAGCGAAACGTGATCGAAACGACAAACCAAACTTGCGAAATCGGGACCATCCATATTTCCGACCGGGAGTGGAGACGAACGAACCGGAATTGGGCCGACCCGCAGTACATCGCTTATATAGATGATCTCATCCAGCCCGGAGGCTTCGCAATCCGCCTCTGGATTAAACAAGCAAACGCATGTGTTAACTGCTACGATGATTTATCCCATGAAGCCTTCGTCCAGCGCGACGAGATTTCTAGACTAAATCATCGAGGTTATATGAGCGAATCAGCAAGCGTTAGCATGACCGGAGTTGTGCATAAAATTATTTCTTCGCCCCTCCCCGATGTAGCAGACAAGGCCGAGATAAGCGTAGACGCCGCGGAAGATCTTTATAAAGAGATCCGCATCGATAACACTTTGCAAGATTCAAATGGCAACGAGGTGGAGTTAAAAGCCGGCGACAGTGTGACAGTTACAGTCGAGACAGAACCACAACACGAAAGTTAAGCTCAAACCTACGGCACTCCAACACATAAATACTGTTTTCGAACTGACGCCGCACCCGCACCGCTCGCTCGCCCCAGCGCCCGCGCCTAAAGTCATTCCTACCCGCTGCCGAAAATACCTGCGATGTGCTTTCCCCCTTGCTTTCCCTGGAAAACCTTAGCTTCTCCATTTCAGACTAAGCAGAAAATTGCATTTACAATACAAGCGTCGGGATGCTGAAGCGTCCGGGGCATCGAGTCGCTTCACTATCCCCTGCACCAAAACGGAGCTCTAGGCCGCAGGTGTTGCAACTGTTTGACTTCAGACGTGCGAGAGTGGCGGAATTGGCAGACGCACCAGACTTAGGATCTGGCGGGTTAAACCGTGGGGGTTCGAGTCCCCCCTTTCGCACCAATCAATTTATCCCATATAAACCCGCTCTATTGTTTAGGCAGATGTTCTCCCAAACCTTGACGCGATCACTAAGGCCGCTTTCCGTCGGAAGAAAAAAGCTGGCTGTCGGCGTCGCTCGTGTCATTGAGCGAATCGAACCCCGCGCCTCCAACCGTTGCTTTTAGTTTCGCTACAGCATGGCCAAGACCTTGCGCCATCTCAATCGTCTTTTTTGGCCCGAACACAACTATTCCTAGTACCAGAAGGAAGAAAAGCATTGAAGTCATGAGACTTTTCTCGGCTCTTCTTCCTTGGTTTCTACCGTCGTCCTCGTATCAGAAGACATGGCATTTTTAAATCCGCGGATTCCATCCCCAAGTCCCTTTCCGAGTTCCGGAAGTTTTTTGGGACCGAAAACAAGAAGTGCGATACCGGCAATAATTAACAGGTGCATCGGTTGAAACAAACCTTCAAACATTTGACTCTCCCAGGATTTAGGTTCATAAAAAAGCTGGCCCGATTACGCATCGCGCCAGCTCTTTCATGTATTGCCATTCAAAGTGAGCTGTCCTCAAACACTGCCATCTACGCGCACTTGATTTTGCCGTTCATTCCGTTTGGATAGAATCCGCCGGAGCAGGTTCCGCCCGCGTAAACGATCCTGAGTACTTCGGAGGGAGTCCGCGGGATAGTCAAAGCACGACTATCTACGAAGTATGGGTTCTGCTGTGTTGGCGGCACATCCTTCGCATCCACCGCCGGGCTGGTGACGTTATCCAAAATGCAGCTGAGGCGGATCGAGCCGGAGTGTTGAGCTTCGGTGTCCATGATTGCAGCCGCAGCCGCGAGATACGTCTTGCTCGTAATGAGCGGAGCCGCACCCAGGTAAGCGCTGACACCTACGTCTTCAAATTGCCGAGAGAGTTTCAGGAAGCTGTAAACGTCCGAATATCCATAGCCAAGAGCATCAAGATTGATCGTCGGTTTCTTCACCGCAGCCGATCCGAGCGCAGCTCGTAAAAACTTTACGTGCTTGATCTCATCGGTACGCAAAGCCGACGCAAGAAATGCCAGCGGCGAGTTGCCAAAGTTCGGAACCATGTTTCCGCCGGTTGTCGGGCCGCTTTCTTCGGACGCAGTGATGACCCCTAGTTGCAGCAAGGTGGAACCGTACGTGGCTACTGCGT
>JANYKL010000170.1 GCA_025361625.1 Acidobacteriaceae bacterium | reverse complement strand
ACGAATCTCAAAAAAATCTATCGGAGTGGTTACCGAAGACCAGCTTCATGGCCTCCCTATCGTGCAGCGATGTGTCGCATCTCCTGTCCGGAGACACCGTAGCGGGCCTTAAGATATTAACTGATGTTGCGGGCGTCAATGGGACTGAATCCAGCTCAAATTGGGTGAGACCTTCATGATTAAAAAGCATTTCACGCTATTTCTGATAGTGGCACTTTCTGTGCTGACGCTAATCGCCGCAGCTCAGGATGCTGGCGAATATCTAATCCTTAGCGCGCAATATGGAACGGAGCAAAACCACGTCGATGTGACCAACACTTTGAAAATCGTGGCCAGCCATGACCAGCGGTTCCGGATGGGAAATCGGACGTTTGGAGTCGATCCGGATCGCGGGCGAGTGAAGGTGTTGCGCATTTTCGCCCGTGGCCCGAACGGGCAGGAGCGCATGTTTGAATATCGCGAAGGCTCGGTGCTTGATGGTGGGCAATTCCGCGGTTGGGGACGCGGCGAATGGGGCCAGGGCGACTGGAGCGGCAACTGGAACGGGGAATCCGAACGCCGTGAAGAAATACGCTACGAGGAGAGCGAAAATCACGCCGACGGCCGACGCCGCGACGAGGGCGAGTTCCGCATTCTGAGAGCTCAATACGGCACCGACCGCAACCACGTCGACGTGACTCGCCGGTTGAAGCAACTGGCCCGGGCAGACTTGCAGTTTGAAATGGGCAACGGCACTTTTGGCGCGGATCCGGATCCGGGACGCGTAAAGACGCTGCGGATTTATGCGCGTGGTCCGCAAGGACACGAGCGGATGTTTGAATTCCGTGAGGGCAGCGTAGTTGACGGCTCACAATTTCGGGGGTGGGGACGAGGAGATTGGGGCAACCGAAACGATCATTGGAGCGGAAGATGGGAAGGCGAACGCGAAGAGCACGACCGGGACGAACGCCGCCGGTAACAATAACATCGTTTCTGTAACGCGAAACGCTGCGATAGTTGAATGGAGCGGAAGCTGAACGGGAATTCCCCGTGTACCGCACCGCTCACCCTTTCAGCGAGCTCATATCAATCGAGAAGCGATACTTCACGTCAGACTTAAGCAGCCTGTCATATGCTTCGTTCACTTTTTGGATCGGAATGACTTCGACATCGGCGGTGATGTTGTGCTTGCCGCAGAAATCGAGCATCTCTTGAGTTTCGGGGATGCCCCCGATGCTTGATCCTGAAAAGCTGCGGCGGCGAGCGATCAGGCTGAACGCGGAGACTCCGAGCGGCTTCGACGGCGCGCCTACAATGGTAAGGTTGCCGTCCCGCCGCAGCAGGCTTAGATAGACGTTGACGTCGTGGTCGGCAGACACGGCATCGATGATGAAATCGAAGCTGTCGGCGTGCTTCTGCATATCGCTAGTGTTGCTGGATACAACGACCTCGTCCGCTCCAAGACGTAACGCGTCTTCTTTCTTCTTCGGAGATGTAGTGAAGACGACAACGTGCGTGTCTAACGCGTGAGCGAACTTCACAGCCATGTGGCCGAGACCGCCCAGCCCGACGACTCCCACCTTCTGACCCTTTGAGACATTCCAGCGGCGCATCGGCGAATACGTCGTGATTCCGGCGCAAAGAAGCGGAGCCGTTCCGGGCAGACTCAGATTGGTGGGTACTCGCAAGACGAACCTTTGATCGACGACGATGCTCTCGGAGTAGCCGCCGTATGTCACGCCGCGGGAGTGTTTATCAGGCGAGTTGAATGTGAATGTCAGATTCGGGCAATACTGCTCGAGGCCGGCCTTGCACTCGGCGCATGTTCCATCGGAATCGACAAGGCAGCCGACCGCGGCGAGATCGCCCGTTTTGAATTTTGTCACGGAAGACCCGACCTTCGTCACCAGCCCCACAATCTCGTGGCCCGGGACTATCGGGTAGACGGTGGGCATGAATTCACTCCACTCGTTGCGCACCGAATGAAGATCCGAGTGACAGATACCGCAGAAAAGTATTTCGATCTCGACATCTTGCTCGGTCGGTTCGCGTCTCTGAATGGTAGTAGCGGCCATCGGCGAAGTTGCGCTGGTGGCGGAGTAGGCTTTTGCTTTGCTCATAGAGCTACCTTAGATGTTTCATGAGCCCTGCGATGTTCAAAAAAAATCGAGAATGTGCAAACGTATGAGGCGCGAGCGCACTTGAAGTAGACCACGCGCATGCCCTCGAACGTGGCGGTTGGCGCGTTCCGCGCAAACTTTTTCTTCTAACAGGGATTGCCGGGGATGTCGGGGTTCTGGATTTATTTGTTAAGTGTGAGGGGCGGGCTTACGGCAGCAACCCGTAAATATCCAGCTCATCGTTGGTCGGTACGAACACCTTGCCGCCGCCAATGGTTGGAACCGTGAACTTGCCGGCAGTTCCCGCCGTGTCGCGCGACCCAGCCTGCGAGCTGTTGTAAAGTTCATTCGCCAGGTTCGTCGCATCGTAGGCGTGCAAAACAGCGCGTCCACCGGACGCAGGATCGGAGCCTACGTAAGCCGTATCATCGATGTCCCAAATCACGCCGCTCGCATTTCCATTTGAAGACAGGGACGCCGTCGCGCCATGAGTTTGAAACGTGGCGCTACCCTGTGAAACAGATTGCGTCGACATCTGTTGTCCCGAGGCCGCGCTCGCATCCCAGCTGAAAGCCCTAATGACATCGTTGTTGCTGTGGAAATAGATGAAGCCATTCCAGTAGACAGGCGTCGAAAAAATATTGTTGTACTGCGTCGTACCCAAGTGAACGTTTTGCAAGACATTGTTGGAGTTCGAATTGAATCCGCCCATCATAACCGGATCGTTGATGTAGACGTTGCCGTCTTTTCCACCTCCGACAAGTTCCTTCGGATGCTGCGAGTTTCCGGGCACTAGTATATTGCCCCCGCTGCCCAGATCCACGTCGTTTGCAGCCAGAGTGAAATTGTCGTCTGGAGAGAAGTAAGTCAGAACCGACATGTTGCCCGTTGGATCAAGGCGAATAAATGCATCGTTATAACCGGATTGCGTGGATCCGGATATGTACTGCTCATCGCCAATATCGGTTCCTGTCATAAAAAAGAGATCGCCGCTGTTATCGTCAACTGCGGGAGCTCCACCACTGGCCCACAACGCGCCCCCGCCACTCTCCGGCGTATCGTTGAAGATTCCCACTTGGGCGAGCGTCGTCTTGTTGTAGGCGAATATCCATCCGTGATTGCAGCTACCGAAGGGAATATAAATCTCGTTGGTAACAGGATCTAGAGTCAACCCCATGCGCTGATAGCAGGAAGTTTCCAAAGTGATTTGCCCGCCCGCACTGTCCAGTCCGGTTCCCGCCACACTTCCGGTCACGGACACATGCTTGATCTTCTCGAGCCCCGTAGTGATGTCGATGGCATAAAGATAAAATGGCGAGGCATTTGTACCCGTATTTGAGCTTTCTACCACCAGATACATAGTGTTCGTGGTCGCATCGATTACGGGAGTCGACATGATTCCAACTTGTGGCCAAGGGCCTTCCGCATCGTGGGCACTTATAGGCGGACCAAAGTTAGACCTCCAGAACGTTGTGGCCGTGGCTGCCGTGGCGTCGGCATCGAAAGCGTAGACAGTATTGCTTTGGGTAGCGACAAAGACAACGTCGCGCTTGCCGCGACCCGGAAGGTTGAGCTGCGGCACGTACAGCGGCTGGGCGTAGATCTCGGCATCAACCGGATAAGACAGAATCTTGCCAAACTGATTCGAGTTGACGTTGCTCGGCGTCAAGACCAATTCTTCCGTGTAAGCTCCAGTCCTGGCATCGTTGTTGTGATAAGTGAGCACTGCTGCCTGACTGGTGTTCACAACGGTAAGATAACTCGTCGCGCTCAAGGAAGCATTCGCTGCGCTTGTCGCGGTAATCATGTGCGGTCCGGTGGTTGAGGGCGCGGTGTAGAGGCCCTGAACGGAGATTGTTCCAGTCGAGGCACTGCCGCCAACAACTCCGTCAACCGACCACCTTACGCTCGTATTGGAGGTGTATTGTTGGCTGCCACCCGGGGCCACTGTGGCGGAAGCTGGCGATACGGTAGGAGTGACCGACGTCGTGCTAACCGTCACCTGGGCAGTTGCCGATTTTGACGGGTCTGCCACGCTGGTGGCGGCAACTGTGTGGGTTCCAGCCTGCGAGGGCGCGGTGTAAAGTCCCGACGCGTTGATAGTTCCGACGGTCGCATTGCCGCCTACCATGCCGTCGACCGACCAGGTTATGGCTTGATTTGTGCTGCCCTGCACGCTTGCGGAGAACGTTATCGTTCCGCCCACTGTCACGCTGGCAGAAGTCTGAGACAATGTGACCGATACCGTCTTGGGAGGCGGATTTGAAGAGGACGACGACGATCCGCACCCACTGAGGAAAAGGGCAAAAGCTATGGGGATAAACGTAGTAATTCGAAACATCAAGGACGGTCCGGCCATACCGTACCAGGTACGATGACGGCTGCCTTAGATTGGTTGCCGATATACCCGACCGCTATTCCGACATGCACTGACATTACATTCGTTACCGAAGACTCAAAAGTAACCAGCTGAAAAATGGCCTGAAAAAAGGGACAGAATAGCTAAAATGCACAAACCGATTCACATCATTATAGTAGGTGCGGGAGCCTTCGGAGGGTGGACCGCCCTCTACTTGAAGCGCGCCGGCGCACGGGTTACGCTGCTCGACGCTTGGGGACCAGGAAACTCTCGATCGTCGTCCGGCGGAGAGACCCGTGTTATCCGTGCCACTTATGGGCCGAACCAGCCCTATACGAAACTTGCGGCCCGAGCCATCGAGTTATGGCATGAACACCAAATCAAGTGGAATCGGCAATTCTTGCTCCCCCTGGGCGTCCTCTGGATGATGGGGGGCGATGGCGCGTACGCTCGAGGCTCGGTTGCTCCTCTACAGGCAGCAGGCGTGAAGTTTGAGGAAGTCGGGTTAAAAGATTTGGAGCGGCGCTGGCCGCAAATTAATTTTGACGATGTCGAATCCGGTATTTATGAGCCCGACAGCGGGTGCCTGCTGGCGCGAACTTCGGCGCAGGCCGTCGTTGATCATTTCATCGCGGAGGGCGGCGAGTATCGCCAGCAAGCGGTGGACGGCAGAAATTTAGAGGCACGACTTTCTGACGCAATGCGTAACGGAAGTGAAAGCGAAGTGCCTTTGCTTGACGGTTCGCATATTTCGGCCAACCGTATCATCTTCGCTTGCGGGCCTTGGATGGGCCATCTTTTCCCGCAAACAATCGGACCACATTTCGTTTCTACGCGCCAAGAGATCTTTTTTTTCGGCGCGCCCGCGGGCGAGACTCGCTTCAACGCCGGGAACGTCCCAGTGTGGGGCGATCAAACTGGCCACTTCATGTACGGAATTCCTGGCAATCAAGAGCGTGGCTTCAAACTTGCCGATGACACACGCGGACCAGAGTTCGATCCTACTTATGGGGATCGTTTAGTGAGCCGCGAGGGAATCGAAAATGTGCGCAGTTATCTGGCGTATCGCTTTCCGGGGATGAAAGACGCTCCCTTGCTCGAATCAAGGGTTTGTCAGTATGAGAACACCAGTGACGAAAATTTTATTATTGATCGCCATCCGCGAAATGAAAACATTTGGATGGTCGGCGGAGGATCAGGCCATGGCTTTAAACACGGGCCGGCACTCGGAGAGATGGTCACGAAACTCGTGCTGAAAGACGATGACGCCGAGGCAATCTTCCGGCTGGCTCGATTCTCAGGAAAAACAACTTCACCGAAAACGACGCTGCCACCGACATCGCCCTCATCATCGTAGAACTATGACGCTGAGCCAAGCGAAAGACATCTGTATGCCGACCCTCTGACGAAGAAGCAACCGGTCGCACTCTTCGATCTAGACGGATAGGTTGTAGCTAGTTACTGGATTTTTATTACATCTTCTGGGGCTGCAGCTTTAATTGCATCGACGCGGGCCACGACACTCCGAGCCACAGCGAACAACGACTTGGCGTGAGGTGAATTTTCACCGCTGAGCACGGTTGGAGTACCTCCGTCCCCGGATTTACGAATTTCCGGATCGAGTTCAACGCTGCCGAGATAGGCGATGTCAAAGTCCTTGGCCGTTTTTTCAGCGCCGCCGCGTGAAAAAATATCGACTTCGTGCTGGCAGTGCGGACACACAAAGTAACTCATGTTCTCAACCATGCCGACTATGTCCACTTTCATTTGCCGAAACATCTCGATCGCCTTGCGCGCGTCCTGCAAAGAAACATCGGAAGGAGTCGACACCACAATCGCTCCGGTAAGTGGCACAGTTTGAATCAACGATAGCGCAACATCGCCCGTTCCCGGAGGCAGGTCGATGACAAGATAGTCGAGTTGCCCCCATTGTACCGAGCCCAGAAACTGTTTAATAATCGAATGCAGCATCGGCCCGCGCCAGATCAGCGGTTTGTCTCCGGGGTTGAGAAATCCGACGGATATGACCTTAAGCCCGTGCGAATTAATGGGCGCAATCTGATTCTCTGCAAGCACTTTGGGCTGCTCGTTAGCTCCGAGCATCAAGGGAACGTTTGGTCCGTAGACATCGCCGTCCAGCAATCCAACCTTATGTCCCATCTTGCTGAGCGCAATCGCGAGATTCACTGCGATGGTGGTCTTGCCGACTCCACCTTTCCCGGAACCGACCGCGATGATGGCGTTAACGCCAGGAAGGGGCTGCGGGGCAGGTTGCTGCTGACCGGGATGATGGGAATGTGCACTCATATTGTGATTATACGGGCACGCCGATTACAAATCCGGCGAGGGGAACGCTAGCGCGATTCTTCCGTGCGTATCTTTCCGCCAGACGTACGCTGTACGAAGATAAAATAAGCCAACGCGATGACGGTGGCGAATAAGACCCACAAAACCGTAGCGCTCAAATGGTGAACCGCGGCGCCGCCGTTATGGACAGTCAAATCGAACTGGTGGTCGCGTGCCGGCAGTAAAACGGGATAGAGCGAGTAGGCCGTTCCGCCGAGCAGGAAAATGAGGTAGAGGGTAGAGGCTACCAGCGCGACTTTCTCTTTATTGTTCGGCACCGCCCAAACCATGATGCCTAAACTTGCGACTCCGACCGCGGGTATGACCAGTCCAATTGGATGATGATCGTAATTCGCCATGATTTCGGGGCGGATGAAATAGGCTACAACCAGCGTGGAAAACGTGAGAAAAAATTGCACCGGCCAGAGCAACAAGGCAAAGCCCCGGGCTCGTCGGCCCAGGTCTTCGTCAGTTTTGAGTGCAACATAATATGAGCCATGAGCAGTGAATGTCACGAGCGCCAAAAAGCTCGTAAGCACCGTAAACCAGTCGATGATTCCGGGACGGGGGCTGAGTTTCAAACCGTCCCAAACCGGCTCATAAAACTTTGCGGAGGCATCAAGCGGAACTCCGCGCACCACGTTGCCTATCAATAAACCTAAAAGGAGACTTAGGAGAATGCTCGAAACTCCGAAGAGAATATCGGCTAGACTCTGAAAACGGGGAGTGCCCGTCCGTTGGAGCAGCAGGGACACCCTGCGTATGGTTAACAGGATTAAACCGGCTATGAGCAGTCCGCGAAAACCGTTGACCAGCGATTCATATAGCTTCGGGAAGGCAAAGTAAATTGTCGCTGCCGCCAGTAGCAGCCACAATTCATTTGCGCCCCAACCAACGGCGCGTAACACACGTCCGCGCTCGTCGTTAGTTTTGGCAGCGGGCAGATACGTGACCCCGGCCCCCAAAACGAAACCATCGAGAACGGCATAGCTTAGTAACGTTGCGGCTATGATGCAAAACCACAAAATCGCCATGCTACCCGCCTCCGCCACCCATATTACAGAGTTATTAGAAAGCGATCTTCAGTTATGTTGCCTTTTTTTTCCTAAGTGCTGACTCCGCGCGGCGTATGTCGCGCCGCCGGCCGGCGCCTTCGTATCTGCGTTTTTCGTCTTCCGTCTCCGGCACGACCTGGGCGACGGGCAAATGATTTCCCGCCGCATCTACCGCAACGAACGTGAGATAAGCCGAACTGACGTGCTGGCTCTGCTCGGAGCGGTAATTCTCGACCCAGACCTTTACTCCGACTTCCATCGAAGTGCGAAAGACGCGATTCACCGACGAGCGCAGCACAACGAAGTCTCCAACGCGAACGGGAACCAGGAAGTCGAGATGATCGATCGAAGCAGTGACCACATACGCCCGGGAGTGCCGGTGAGCCGCCATCGCGCCGGCGAGATCGATCCAGTGCATCAACCGCCCGCCAAGAAGTGCATTCAGCGGGTTGGCGTCGTTCGGTAGAACGATCTCCGTCATCTCAGAGATTGATTCGCGCACCGCACGGGGGCGCTCAACCTTTGCAATATTTTCAACGTTAGTGGAGAGGTCGCTCATTCGCCTAGGCCGCAACCGCGCGACGCAGTCGGTAGGTCTGAAGGTAAGAATTGGCCAGTCGGGTGACGCGGGGATCAGCTGCCAGGTTGATCGTCGACTGGATCCAGCTCTCGGTACCTAAATCGAAAGTAAGCGTTCCGAATTCAATGGGTGCATGCGCCAACTCGCAAACAAAACTCAGCGTGAGTTGACCGCGGCTTTCATGAGAAATGCAAAACCGAATCGCATCCCAGTCCCGCTGCTGCGGTAGATGCGGGCAGGCGACGGCGTAACCCAGATTGCAAAAGTCGCGAACATGATCGTCCGCCGCAGGCACCTCATGTCCAGAAGCATGGCAATTGCCACGCCATCCCGCTCCAAGCGGCAGGCGCGATGGATGCGGCCACGCGATATCGCTGGCAATTTCGAGCGGCACAAAATATGGGCAGGCCAAGTTGCCTCCTCGTTTCAGTGTAGGCGAATCTTCGAAGCGTCTGCGTGGTCCCCGCGAAGAAAAGCAATTGTAACTCCCTCCATGATATGAATGGGAGAGACTAATTATGGACCGCATCGCCATGTTGAGTGAGATTCTTGCCGCGAACCCTGAAGATTCTTTCGCGCGCTACGGGTTGGCGCAGGAATATTCGAACGCCGGCAGAGTCGATCAGGCAGTCCAGGAATTTAAAACGCTTCTAGAAAAAAATCCTGATTACACCGCCGCTTATTTTATGGCGGCGCAAGCTCTGGTCAAAGATGACCGCGCCGACGAGGCGAGACGCATGCTGGTCGATGGCATCTCCTCTGCCCGCCGCACCGGCAATGCCCACGCGCAATCCGAGATGACTGCCATGCTCGAAGAATTAAGCGCGGAATCCTAAACCAAAGTTCTCAGGTAACACGGAACGGGGATGACCCTAAGTATGGCGACAGGCATCGTCGCCTATCCTCGCCCACCGAGCCCGATGCTAAACTCTTCTGTTCTTTTCCTTGGAGGTGGCATGCGCCGTTTTCTTTTCTTCATCCTTCTTCTTCTTGCTCTTTCGGAAATCACTCTTCCCGCCTTCTGCCAAATTAAGCGACCCTTCACCTTCGAGGACATGATGAAGCTGAAACGAGTCGGCGAACCTGTCCCTTCCCCGGACGGCAAGTGGGTACTCTTTACGGCTGTCGATGTCGACCTGGCCACAAATAAAAAGACGTCCCACATCTGGATCGTTCCACTTGATTCGACCAATCTAGACAAGAAAAGCGCGACGAAGGGCAACTCGGCCCAGCAAGCTTCGAATGAGGCAACCAAGGAGCATATGCTCATCTCCGATCAAGACGGAGACCGCCCGCGCTGGGCTCCCGATGGCAAGCGTTTTGCTTTCCTGTCAAACAAAGAAGGCGGCTCGCAAATCTGGATCGCCGACTTCGACAGCACCGTTGGGACCGTGAGTGCAGTGCACAAGTTCACCGCCATCGCGACCGAGGCCGGAGGAGAACTTTGGTCTCCCAATGGCAAGACGATTCTTTTCACCTCAGACGTTTATCCGGAATGCGACGGCGCTGCCGATGCCGAAGCCACATGCAACGAGAAGCGCATGAAAGAAGTTGCCGACTCGAAAGTGAAAGCAATCGTTTTCGACCGCCTGCTCTATCGCCACTGGACGAGCTACAAGCGCGGGATGCGCAGCCACATTTTCGTTACCCCAGTTGAACGCGGCGAAAATCCACGCGATCTAACGCCCGGTGATTTCGACGCGCCGCAGTTCAATCTCGGAGGCCAGGACAACTATGCCTTCTCTCCCGACGGCCAGGAAATTTGCTACACCTCGAATCACGACAAAGTGGAAGCGACTTCTACCAATAACGATTTGTGGATCGTTCCTGTGGCTGGAGGAGCAGCGAAGAATATCACGGCCGATAATCCGGCGAGCGATTCGACTCCGCTCTATTCGCCGGATGGAAAGTACATCGCCTATCGCGCGCAGCAGCGCCCGGGATATGAGAGTGATCGGTTTCGACTGATGCTGTACGACCGGAAGACGGGGCAGAAGAAGAATATGACGGAGAGACTCGACAGCTGGGTTGGATCCTATGTCTGGTCGCCTGACTCTCGACGCATCATCTTCACATCGGAGTCTGAAGGCAAAGCCCCGATTGAGTCCTTTGTGATCGATCGCCCCGTTGACCCGACGGTCGTCGCTGATGGCGATCCCAAGGAGACTGCCCAATTTAATTTTGATGTAGTAGTTCGCGATCATTCTAACGACGATCTGGCTATCACCACTGACGGCAAAACTTTGTTGTTTACTCAAATGTCTTTGACGGCACCAAACGAGATCCGACGTTTCGCGGGTCTTGATTTCACTCGAAGCGGTGAACGCGCTGACGGCGAACCGCTGACTCGGGTGAACGAAGCCACCCTCTCAGAAATCTCAATGTCACCGATCGAGCAGTTCTGGTTCAAAGGGGCATTTGGCGACAAAGTCCAAGGCTTCCTGGTCAAGCCCCCTAACTTCGATCCCGCGAAAAAATATCCGCTGAAGTTCATCATCCACGGAGGCCCAGAAGTTCCGATGGGCGATCTCTGGAGCTATCGCTGGAACGCCCAGCTTTTCGCTGCTCCAACTTCATCAAGTTCCGGGTACGTCGTCATCATGATCAACTTCCACGGCTCGCCCGGATACGGGCAGAAGTTTATCGACGAGATCAACGGCGATTGGGGCGGCGCTCCGTTTGAAGATTTGATGAAGGGGCTCGATTACGCTGAGAAAACCTACCCTTTCATTGATAAAGACCGCGAGTGCGCTCTCGGCGCGAGTTATGGCGGATATATGGCCAACTGGATTCTCGGCCATACCAATCGCTTCAAGTGCATCGTCTCGCACGACGGAATGTTCAATACCGTTTCCGCGTGGGGAACAACGGAAGAACTCTGGTTCAATAATTGGGAGTTCAAAGGCACTCCGTACACGAACCCGGAGATGTACGAGAAGTGGAACCCGCGAAACTACGCGAAGAATTTTAAGACGCCCACGCTCGTCATCCACTCGCAACTCGACTACCGCCTCGATGTGAGCGAAGGCTTCCAGCTTTTTACGACGCTGCAAACGTTGAAAGTGCCGTCAAAGATGCTCTACTTCCCCGATGAAGGCCACTGGATACTGAAGCCACAGAATTCACAGCTCTGGTACAAAACGGTCAACGAGTGGGTCGACCAGTGGACGAAAAAGTAGACGAAGATCAGTGTGAAAAGTGTGCAGACGTAGGACTCGTAACATCCGCCGGAGGAATGGGCAGTCGAGCTACGGCAGTGCGAGATCGTCCGCCAGAGAGCGGCAGCTTCGTTTGTCGCGCTTCGCAGAATGGATGACGTTCGCTTCGAAAGCGGCGGAAATCGCGGCGCGGTCGACAGTGAACTTCCTCGATTCCAGTTTGCTCTCCCGGTCATTTTTGTCGGCTGCTTTCTTCGCTCGCAAAAGCGGCGGTGAAGCCTGGTTGAATTTCGGCCCTCGCTTTTCAATGGGGACGTCGGCGACGATGGCGACGGGACTGAAGAGAACGTTATCGGCGGCTGGCTGATTGTCGTTCTCCGAATCTTTCGGATTCTCGTGCAACGGATCCATGGAAAAATCTGCCTGGGGCATAGGAAAGAACTGGGGTGTAGCAAAGAAAAGTGTTTCGTTCTCAGTAAGAGGATGTGAACCGGGTACTGACGCATAAGCCGAACGTTTCGGTGGCGTGGCTGGGGTGGGCGACGATCCTGCCGGCGCAACCGGAACAATCGTCGCCAGGTTTCTGAACTCAAACTGATCGGTGGCAGCTCCGGCAGAGACGGAGACGAAAACATCGCAGGGACCGACGCCTGCCGCCGAGGGAACAATGTAGGCCAGCCCGTTCAAGGAGGTCATCACTTGCGTTTGCGATGTTCCGAGAATCACGGGCATTCCGTTTTGTCCGGAAGACGATTTCGTCCCCTGTCCTCCAGTTTCCTGACTAATTTGCGCGAGAGTGGTGGTGAAGGTCACGGTAGCCCCCATCACCGGGTTATCGACTGCGGATCCATCCGTGACACGCATGACAAGGGGTTGGAAAGTTTGACCGGACAAGGCGACCTGCGAGGAACCGTTCACCGTTTCTAAATTCCAGAGCGAAGGCGGAGTCGAAAAGAAGGTGAAGATCTGGCACGGCGCATTGTTTGGAGCGACGCAAGCGCTAATTGAAATCGTTGAGCTTTGATTCGTCACCGCAGCCATGACGGTGGCGGATCCGGAGGAATCAGTGGTGGCTGTTGCTGCCGAGAGCGAAACGGTCCCCTGCGTTATCGAAAAAATGATGGGCACGTTTGCTATGGGAACTCCGAGATTCAGCGTCTTCACCGCGAGCGGAGTCGACAGGGTCGCACCCTTCGCGATCCAGCGCGTAGGGACGAAAGCGACCAAATCGAGCGCCGACGAAGTTGCGACCACTGAGGCTTGCTGGGTTTGCGGAGTAAGGTAGCTGGCCGGCGCGAGCGCCGCTGTTATCGTACTCACGCCAGCGACCGTTGGCGTGACCATCGTCGACGATTCTCCAGTCTGGTCAGTTAAAGTCGTACACGTGTTCAGCCCGTTGCAAACGGCGAAGGTCAGACCGTTGGTAGCGTTCCAGGCAACAGAAGCACCGCCAACCGGAGTAACTCCGTCGGAAGCGACCGCGCGCACCCTGATCGGGAAAGCCGCTGGGCCGCCAGCTAACGCGAGCGGCTCGGAACCTTGCAGCATCTGCAGAAGATCCGTGTCGGCGGCGCCATAGGTGAGCGCGCCGATCATTTTCGAAAAAGCGCCGCTTGCTGGGTCCGTAACCTGAACTGTGGCGGGGCCGTCCAGTGTGGCACCTGGCAGCGAAGCCGCCAGGCGAAGAGACGACGCCGAGAGCGTGACCCCGCTGCTCGTTCCAACCGCCACCTGCTGCCGCGGATTGAAGCCTACTCCGTTTAGGTTGACGATTCCTCCCGCAAGTCCGAGGCGCGAGGGGGTCATGGTATCCGAGTAAAGCAAATTTGCCTGATAGAAATAATCGGGGCGTCCATCACCTCTGAAGTCGGCCACGCCGATCCGGTAAGTATCAGGGGCGCCAAACTGCACATCGAGGCGGCTCATGCCCGCCGTGCCGGTGTTAAAAGGAAAAGGAGTAGCCGTTGGCGCCGGGTTGCCGGTGAGATCGGCCAGTTGCCATACTCCAACAAGCGGAGACAGCTTGCTCTCGGTCGCATTGCCGGCTTCGTCGATGGCGGTGACCGAAATGGATGCCGTGCGATTGCCCCGCGCCGAGAACTCGAACCAGTCAGTCGAGCCGTAGCCTGAAATCCACGATCCCCACGACCCGCCGAGTGGCAAGGACGCGGGAGCTACATACGTTGCGCCGCTCCCAGGGTGTGGGAGCACGAGTTCACTGCCTGACATAAAAATATCGCGCTCGATGTTTGATCCATCCTGAATGGTTACGACCACTGGATTGAACGAACCTGAGGGCGTGACTTGTGCCGGAGCATATGGCCCAACATAGGTGGACCAGTTTGCGTTCAACGCCTCAACGCTCAGTTGATAGAGGGCGATGGTCTGGCCGATCGGAACCGGCAATTGACCAAGATCGAAGAAGCCCTCAAGCGAAACATCATTCGAGCCCCACCGGTCGTAGCGCAACCCGCTCGCGTCGAGGTAGCCGAGAACGATGTTTCCGGCGTTACCGTGAAAGGCAAAACCGGATACCGAAGTAGCAACCGATTGCCTAGAAGGTTGATTCGTTATTGGATCGATCAAGCGTGCCAGGACATTGACGCCCTGCATGGGCTGGGTTGCATTGCCCGAGGCATCGGTGAAATACACGCGACCGTAAATTCTGCCAGCCGGTTGAGGGCTCACGGTGGCAGGATAGAGTTTCGCAAGAGCGACGGCATCATCCATCTTTGGAACTGCGGCGTTTGCATAACAAACACCGATCGGGACGCATGAAATGGGGTCGGTATTGTGCATGACAGGGAATCCAGCGTAGTCGGCCGCGGATGGAACTGGCGTACGCGTCAGCACGTTCACGTTTGCCTGCGACCATCCCAAACCAAGAATGCGACCAAGAACTCTTACAAGGCGATATTGCACGTCTGGCAACTGCGCTGTCGTTGCGGCACAATTGCCGTTAATCACGGCCACAGCGTGCACAATATTGCCGGCGCTTGAAAAGCTGTCAGGGCCGCCGTAGACGGCGTTGGTAAAACACTCGGCGATGCCTCCGGCACCTTGCCCGAGAATTGCATCGGTGACCGACCCGTCAAAGTCGTACACGATGGCGACTGGCGTTGCAGTTGCCGAAGAAATAATGTCGGCTGGCGCGGTCACAACTCCGCCAACGGTCGCCGCGATGTTGCTGCCATTGACATCTTCCGCAAGATGACCGCCCTGCGTTGCGGTTAGAGCGACGCCGGGAACGCTCGTCCACGCGCTGAAAGCAGCGGCGACAAAACTATCGGCTTGGATATTGCTGAGAATTGGACTCAGATTGCCCTGATCGGTGAAATATTGCACCGATCCGCTGGCCCATCTGATCGGCTGCCCTTCAACTCCAGGCAGGTAGCCAGATCCCGCAATAAACGCAGGGTCACCGGCGCGGCTTGGAATCGCACTCCACAAAAAGAAGACGGAAATGGCTAAGAGCCTTGGCGTCGGCATTACTTTTCCGTGGATGCACGTGCAGCGCGAATGGCGCGTTCCAATTGATTGACCTGGACCAAAGCCGGTGCCGTTAACGCCTGGGACGGCAGAAATGAAACACCGGGCGGCGCGGCCGAGGTGTAGAGACTCGCAATTGCTTTCCCCTCAGCGACGTTTTTGCCCGAAGCATCGAGAAGCACTTCACCGAGCGCGCCGCCGACGGGACTGGTAAAGCCCAAGCGACTGGGCGGATACAGCAGCAACAGAAGATGCTGCCCCCGCCGCATGACCCGGCGTTCTGCTCCAGCCCACTCATGAATCGTGAGGGATTGCCCCGACTCAACTCCCGTTACGCCCCGTTCAACGCTGAATGAGATTTCAATCGCGGAAGAAACAGGACCGAAGGAATCGGACGCATTTCGCGGCTGACTGTTCGCCGTTACGGTTCCGATGAAAATAATTCCGGCGCGGCGCGCCATCTCTTTCCACTGCGGCCCGAATATGCGTTCCGCCGCCGCCGAATCCCCGTCTTTTGAAGCAGCAGCACCATGGGTTCCGACGGGGAATCCGATCGGGAATCCGATGCCGGGGCTTTGCGCGGTGCCGGCATACGCTATGCAAAGGAACAAGATGAAACATAGGGCGGAACATAGCGCGGAACGTAGCGCGGAACATAGCGCGGAACGACAGGCATCAGATCGAGAAGCAAACTTCCGGAACGCAAGCATGACGAACTCTTTCTGGAGGGAAACGGACCGGGAGGGTCCTGGGAGTGAAGACAGAGTAGCGCGCTTAATTTTCCCTGAATGTGCTTCTCGTCACTCCAAGTTTGTGACGGATCGACTAGCGTCGGCCCAGCGTGTCGGGCATGAAGTAGGGACGATTCGTGATTTCGAAGCCTGGCTACCGACGGCCTCTCCACCGGTTCGCTTGACACGTGCCGCTATTGTCGACGCATCAAGGCCCAATTTTAATAAGCGTGTCTCGGGGGAACTCCATTTGCTTTTAGTGGGCCCCCCCCTCCCCCCTGATCCTTTGGAATCATCAGGGTGCGCGGGGAATAAGACCCAGATCTTTGGATCCAAAGGAGATGCAGGCAAAATATAGATAACAAAGGAGATAACTCTGAAGTTATGACATCTCACTCAGCTCCACTTTTCTGCGTGCAGTTTGACGGTAGCGAGTGATAGAGGGAGAAGTCAATCGTAATCGTGCGAATTTGAGGAAGGGCTGTCCCGAAACGGGTGAGGTAGTGATTTGCCCGGGTAGTCATTAAGAGTCAGACGGGAGGTTTTTTTGTTTCTGATTTTCTCGAACACTAGCAACCGGGCACCCCACCACTCAGCAATCGCTCGCTAATCCCCGCACGTCTGCAATCCAACAAATGTCACACCGGGCGACCTGCATGAATACTTTATAAAACGAAATGTTCAAAGTCAGGTGTATACCATTAACTAACATTACGTCTGGGGTGGGCGGGCGAAGTTTGCGTTCGACCTTGGAACATTTGCGTATGGTTACTCGTTTGGGTGCCACTGAATGCAGCCTCTCGATCACATCCTAGGCCCGCCGATTCTGGCACTCGTTTTTCTATCGTTGGGCTGGCCGTACGTTCGCTTGGTTAGCGGTGGTCGACCGCTGAATCGGACGCAGCGGCAGATGCTTTTCTATGGATTTCTCTTTGTATTGGGGATGGGTTATTCGATGGCCCTTGTGGCGTATCTGCATCGACCGGGGCAATGGTCGTTGATATTGACGGCGGGATGGGGGCTACTCTTAGGAATTATCGCTTGGTGGCGACGCCGCTGTGCTGCTTCTTGTCCTGAGGATGAATCGACCGGCTGAGATAGTCTTCCGAATTATTCAGGGGTAATGGAATAACGCAGAACCGATGGATCATCGAATGTGGCTAACGTGGCCTGACGAAGCATGCACAACCTGCTTTAGCGCGTCACAAAAGGTCATCTGATCGCCAGTAAAGGTATCGCTAGCGGCCTCTTGCGACGCGCGGATAACTGGCAGTTGTGGCGATTGCTCAGGCTCTCGCGTGCAAGCGTTCGGCCTCTCAACCCAACGCGCGCTAACACTCAACAAATAATACAGCTCAACTTCAACGCAACTCCGCTCCACGCGGCCACCCCAACACCCCCAACCCCAACATCAAAACCCCCGCGTCGCTCAACGCAGCGCAATCCAAAAGTAAGAAAGGCGCGCTAGGGAAAGTTGAGTTCAGTTACGATGGCTTGAACTCAAGGTCAACGCAACCCAACGCGCTTAGCGTTCCGCAAGATAATTCAACTCAACACCACTCAACTTTTCTTAAGGCGCGCGCCAGCGCTGAAATGTCCCTAAATTCAACGTTTACTTGCATGTTTACTATTTAGTGAGAGGGGCGCTCTAAGGTGCTCGACTTCCCTCTTCCCCTATCCCAGTTGGATAGCGAATAATCGGCAGAAGTGTGCCCAAAGGAAACAAATGATCCATAGTCGACTTATCCTACCTATCTCTCTCCTATTGTTTGCTTCATTGTTGTCACCGTTCCTGTTTTCGCAAACCCCGCCGCCGGTTAGCGATCCGAAGGCTATTTCATTAGCAACGCAGGCGATCGCGGCCTTGACCAACGGAGTTGCAATCGGCGATACCACGATGACAGGAAATGTCGCGTGGACATCCGGACCGCACAAAGCAAACGGGTCGGTTGTTGCCTATGCAAAGACCAGCGCCATGAGCAGGATCGATCTCACCCTCGGCGCCGGAAATAGAAGCGAGATTCGGAATAACACCGGCAGTTCGCCCCAAGGCGCGTGGGTTAATGCTGCCGGTACGTCGATCGCAGTTGCTGCGCAAAATTGCTGGACCGATCCGGTGTGGTTCTTCCCTGCACTGACTTCACTTGCCGCGGCCGCTACCGACAATACGCTAGTTCTAACGTACGCCGGACTGGAAACCAGAAATGCCATGTCCGTTCAACATATCCAAGCTTACAGATACATAGTAAGCAAATTCCCGGAATTTGTGACATTCACGCAAAAGGCGAGCAAGGTTGACTACTATCTTGACGCTGCAACGCTCGTCCCTCTTTCGGTCACGTTCAGCGCCCACCCGGATAACGATGCGAGTACGGATATTCCAGTCGAAATAGATTTCTCAGATTATCAGCTTGTGAGTGGCGTTCTTGTTCCATATCACATCACTAAGCTTTGGGAAGGAAGTCCGTTGTTCGACTTCACCGCGACAAATGTAACGATCAACACCGGGCTACCGGACAGCCTATTTTCAATCCAGTAATCAGGGAGAAGGCAATGCGAAGAGTGTTAACCATCAGGCTGCTTGCTTTATTGACGACATTTGCCGCTTCTTCCTTTGCCCAGGTCTCCACTGGCATCCCGCCGTTCGGGAGCTTCGGCGGCGGACCGTTTGACACCGTCAACCTTGGGAATCTAAATGTGCATTTCGCCATCCCTATACTCAACAAAGCGGGGCGCGGCGCTCCTTTCTCTTATTCCCTAGGCTATGACAGCTCGGTGTGGGCTCCAGTTACTAGTAGTGGTGTGACGTCGTGGGCTCAGAACGTCAGCAACTGGGGTTGGTCGGTGAATAGCAACGCGCTCGGCGGTTCATACACCACTAGGACATTTAATTACCGCTGCGTTACCGATCCGGGGCCGCCGCCGGTCGTGACAATTATCCCCGGGCCCATAATCAATTCCTTTACGGATCCATCGGGAACCGTTCACAAAGTGCTTGTTTCCGAATATTCAAGTGTCTGTGACACTTCTGGTCCGCCTGTATCAGTAACCACAGCTGACGGGTCTGGCTGGACAGTTACTTTCGATGGTAGCGTCAGCGCTAAATCCAGAAGCGGCATCACTGTCGTTCCAAACGTCGGCGGTACCAGCTCCTTCACGGATCAAAACGGAAATATACTCAGTGCCAACGCGAGCGGTCAATACTTCGACACGTTGTCAAGTTCCGTCGCGGTCGTGACCCAGACCGGCTCTGCGACCCCAGCGAGCCCGACGAAATTAACCTTTACGCCGCCTTCAGGCGGGAGTGCCACGTACACCGTTAACTATACCCAGTACACGGTGGCCACTAGTTTTGGGGTTTCGCAAATTAACGAGTACGGTCCATTGAGCCAAGCCCTAGTGAGCAGTATCACTTTGCCGGACACCTCCAGTTATCAGTTTACATACGAGAAGACGCCGGGAACGTGCGCTCCAATCCCTGGAACATATGCGAACTGCATAACCGCAAGAATCGCCTCCGTTACGTTGCCGACGGGCGGTACCATTGCATACAGCTACAGCGGTGGCTCGAATGGCATTGAGAGTGATGGAAGCGCCGCGACTTTAACACGTACGCTGACTCCAGGTGGAACCTGGATATATGCCCGTACTCAACCCTCGGGCGTTTGGCAGACTCAAATCACTTCACCGCCAGATCCGGTTAATTCAGGCTCTGCAAGCGACATCACGGTGATTGATTTTCAAGAAGACGCCAACGCTGGGACTTCGGGGCCGAATTTCTATGAAACGCAGCGGCAAGTAAAGCAGGGAGCCAGTACGGTATTGGCAACCACCACCCGTTGTTACAACACAAACGTTGTGAGCTGTACCACTGGCGGAGTCTCGTCCCCGATCACGCAGATGGATATTTACAGCTCGATGCCCACTCAGACCAGAGCTTCGGAGATCAAATACAACAGTTATGGCTTGGTCACTTCCGACGCAGAATATGGCTACGGAGTGGCGATCGGCGCCGCACCGCCGTCGACCTCTCTTGTTAAGAAGACATCTATTACTTATGCAACTTTAGCCAACGGAATCGTGGATCGACCGTCGTCCGTAATAGTGCAGGATTACACGACGGGCACGGCTAAAACGATCGCTTCAATGAGTTTTGGCTACGATGAAAATCAATTGGCAGGGACACTGGGAACGCCGCAGCAAAACACGACGATATCTGGTTCACGAGGAAACGTGACCACAGTCACGACCTCTACCGGCGCCACAACTTCGATTTCCAGGACTCTCAATTACTATGACACCGGAAATCCCAATTTCACGGTAGACGTCAATGGCGTTCCAACGACTTACGCCTACGGTGCGGGTTCGTGCGGAAACTCGTTCGCCACAACAATCAACGAACCGCAAAGTCTATCCCGTTTGATAACGTGGGATTGCACCGGGGGAGTCGTCACAAAAGTTACCGACGAGAGCGGCAACAATGTGACGACCAATTACACGGATCCGAATTTTTGGCGTCCCGCAAATGTCTACGATCAGCAGCAAAACGAGACCAAGATCAGCTACACGGGCCAAAATGCTGTTGAAACGGCATTACAAAACTTCAATGGCGGCAATTCGGTTTCCGATTCCCTAACGACAGTTGATGGCTTTGGGCGAGTTATCTTTAATCAAAAACTGCAGGGACCGAGTTTGACCAACTACGATACTCAGGAAACAGATTACGACATCATGGGCCAGTCGTACCGCACCACAATGCCCTATGTTGCGACTGCCAGCCCATCATCATCGAACACCACGGCCCCTTCCGTCAATACGACGTACGACGCACTTGGCCGTCCGCTGTCGATAGCGGATGCCCTCGGTGGAACCGTGTCGTACACCTACTCTGACAATGATGTACTGCAAAAGACAACCGGGACCCAGACCTTCCAAAAGCAGTTCGAATACGATGGATTAGGCAGGCTTTCTTCCGTTTGCGAAATATCGTCGACGCTCCCTAATGTTGGAACTTGCGGTCAGTCCACTGCCAAAACCGGCCTCTTGACCTCGTATACCTACGATGCCTTTGGCCGTCTGTTAACCGTCACGCAGAACGCGCAACCGACTGGCGCCACGCAAACTCGTTCCTTCGTTTACGATCAGATGGGCAGAATGACCTCCGAGAAAAATCCGGAGTCTGGGACCACGACGTATACCTATGACAAGCACCCAAGTGACGCGTGTGGCACTGGGGCGGATCCCGGTAATCTAACGCAGATAGCCAAAGCAGATAACAGCTATACTTGCTACCTGTATGACGGCTTGCATCGCATGACCGACGTCGGCTATTCGGGATCGAATGGCAACTGCAAACGCTTCCGGTTCGATAACACCTCAGGTGTGCAAGGCACCAGGCCACCCGGAGTTACGGTTGCAAATACTCTAGGACGTTTGGCTGAAGCTGAGACGGATAGTTGCGGGTCCCCTCTTACTGCGATTACGGATGAATGGTTCAGTTACTCCCCTCGTGGGGAGCTGACCGATGTGTACGAGAAGACGCCGCAATCTGGCGGCTACTACCACACAACTGCCGCATACTGGCAAAATGGAGCCCTAAAAACGTTAAGCGGTATTCCGGGAGTTCCCACGCTCAACTACGGAGGAGGAGGCTCTGGATTAGACGGCGAAGGACGCTACACGAAGGTGACTGCTTCTTCCGTACCGGATCCGGTAACCGCTGTCACCTATTCCACTACCAGTACTGCCGACCCTCTGGGTTCTCTTTTGAAGGTTACGTTTGGCTCTGCCGACTTCGACAGCTTCACATACAATCCTAAGAGTGGGCGAATGGCTACCTACACCTTCTCTGTAAACAGCGCCACCGATAAGGGGACGCTTACTTGGAACACCAACGGCACGCTGAAAACGTTGGCGATTGTGAATGGTATTGCCGGGACCGCCGACAGCCAGACCTGCAACTACCTGTACGACGACGCGCAACGCGTGTCTTCGGCGAATTGCGGAACGCCTTGGACTCAGACTTTTACCTACGATTCTTTCGGTAACATTTCAAAAAGCGGCAGCTCTTCTTTTTCGCCGGTATACTCGTCATCGACCAACCAGTTCACGTCGATTCCAGGTGTCACCGTGCGGTATGATGCAAACGGTGAACTGCTGACCGACAATCTAAACACATACAGCTGGAACGTTTACAGCAATCCAGTGACGGTCAATAGCACAACTCTGACTTACGATGCTTTAGGCCGGATGGTTGAGCAGCAGAATGGGTCGGCTTATACTGAGATCCTTTATAGTCCAATGGGCAAAACGGCTCTCATGAACGGGCAGACACTGAGCAAGGCGTTCGTACAACTTCCGGGAGGAGCAGCCGCGATCTATAATTCTACTGGCCTCGCCTATTACCGGCACTCGGATTGGCTGGGCAGTTCCCGGCTCACCTCAACTCAAGGGCGCGCCCTCTATTCGAGCAGTGCCTATGCTCCTTTTGGCGAGCAATATAAGCCTGCGGGAACTTCCGACGCATCGTTCACCGGGCAGAACTCAGATACGGCTTCCAACCTTTACGATTTCACTTTCCGTGAACATAGTCCATCCCAGGGCAGGTGGATTTCTCCAGACCCGGCGGGAGTGGCAGCCTCTGATCCTACTAACCCACAAAGCTGGAACCGGTATGCTTACGTGCTCAACAACGCTCTCGCGCTGACCGATCCGTACGGACTCGAAGACACTGGCTGCGACGGTAAGGACGATGTATGCGCTGAACAGAGCGGAGGAGGAGGAGGCGGATTTACAATTTCCATAACTGTGAACTTACCTGGAGATGTTGTTATAAGCGTGCCCGTTCTCGGAGGGGGCCCGGTTAACGTGGGCGGTGTTCAGGGGGGCGGTGGCGGTGGGGGTTGCGTCTATGTCCTTGCCAACCCCTGTGGGGGAGCATCGCCCCAAGCAACCCCCTCGGTAGGGCCGGCACCAAAACCGGGCTGCCCCGGCCTCGCAAGAGCTGCCGCTACCCCACCCGGCAGCATCCCCAGGATGGTTACCGTTTTCGCAAACGTCACTCACCCGCTTCACGTCATAGCTGTGAATGGTGCCATGGTCACGACTGCCGCTCTGCTGGGTGTGGGGGGCACTGCTTTGATTGTGGGAGGGTGCGCCGAACCTACCCCGGCTGAACCCGCCACATGTGCGGGCGGAATATTCGGAGGCTTTCACGCGTATGCAGCCGCCTTCGTAAGTGGCGCCGAAGCTGTAAGCTTCTTCGAGCACATAACGCTCCCCGCAATAAAGAATTGGGGATGTCCTGAATAGTCCTGGCTACAGGAGGCGGGAAAGATCTCAATGGAAAACTCGATGGCGCAAGGGTTTGTCAAATGGACATTAATTTTCTTCTTTACGTTCGCCGCATACGAAGGAGTAGCGATCGGGTTTGCCGGCTTGATTTTACACCTCTCTTTAACCAAGCTAGTAATTCCTTACATCATGTTGCTTTTCAGCGCACTTGTCACAGGTCCTCTGATTTACTGGTCCCGTCTCTCATATCATCGACCCAAGTCTTTTGCCCGCAGGTTTAGTTTTGCCATATTTGTAGGGTCTAACGTTTTTATGGCGGCGGTGGCTTTCGACGTGATAAAGCTTGGGATTCTGTCAAGGTCGAGCGTCCTTCAAAATTACGTCCCTTGGATTCTTCCGACCGCTTCGATCGCGTTTGCGATGGTATATACGACAATACGTCAAGGACGGGACAAAAATACCTACTGAATGCTATTGCGACAAGGTCGGCGGTGCGGAGGTGCAGTCTCCACCCGCAACAACAACTCACTTCCAACTGCACGACCCGCGTCGCCAGCGTCACACGGCACGCGCAGGGTGAAGTTGATCATCAGTAAATTCAACTTGCGACGGCTTAAAGTTGAACTCAACTCAACGCGACGCGCTCTAGTGTTATTGAACTCAAATCAGCGCAGCTGTGCTGAACTCCACTCAACTCGCCAGCGCTCCACTCAACTCCAATCCAACCGGGGCCACCGCAACACCAACAGCAACCCCAACACCAACAGCAAAACCAAACCCAACCCCCGCGTCGCTTGACGTAGCGCAATTTCAAAAAGCAAAGAGACTGGGGGGAGGCGTGGGAAAGTTGAGATCAGTAAATTTATGTTGAGATGGCTCGGACTAAATTCAGCACATCTGAACGCGCTTTATCCATAAATTAATTCAACTCAACTCCACGCCCCCAGGCGCGCAACAAATTTATGTTCACTCACAGGTTCACGTTCATGTTTACTTCTTAGTAACGGGGCGCGATTTGAGGGTCACTTTCCCTCTTCCCCTATCCCAGTTGACCATGCCTTCCTTCACGGCCTAACATAGCCGCCACGGCACGAGGCCTTTTACATGATTGGCCAGACAGTTTCCCACTACCACATAGTGGGCAAACTCGGCGGTGGTGGCATGGGCGTCGTGTATGACGCGGAAGACACACGTCTGGCCCGCCACGTCGCGCTCAAGTTTATTCCGGCGGAGATGTTGCACGACAAGAAGTCTCTGGACCGCTTCTTGCGCGAGGCGCGTGCGGCTTCTCAGCTCAACCATCCCAACATCTGCACCATTCACGACATTGATGACAATGAGGGCCATCCTTTTATTGTCATGGAGAAGCTTGAGGGCATCAGCCTCAAGGAGCGGTTGCGGGGCCAGTCGATGGAGATCGATGAAGTCCTTGATATCGGAATACAAATTGCAGATGCGCTCGCGGCTTCGCATGACAAAGGAATCATCCACCGAGACATCAAGCCCGCCAACATTTTTGTGGCACAAAACGGCCAGACCAAAATCCTCGATTTCGGATTAGCCAAGTCATCCCGCGAAGAAGGCTCGAGCGAGGCTGCACTCGAAGATTCGCTGACCGCGATGGGAGTGATCCCGGGGACGGCGGTTTATATGTCTCCCGAACAGGCGCGGGGAGAGGTGCTCGATGCGCGCAGCGATCTGTTCTCGCTTGGAGTCGTGTTGTACGAAATGTCGACCGGCAAGAAGCCTTTTGCCACCGGCAACGTGATCACCACACTCGATGCGGTATTGAACAAAAGGCCAGTTTCTCCGCGGCAGATCAATCCCAAATTACCGGCGGATCTCGAGGGCATTATCGGCCGCGCGATGGAAAAGGATAGGGGGCATCGTTATCCGAGTGCGGTAGCAATGAAAGGCGATCTGCAGTCGCTGCGCAGAGAGACCGATTCTGGCCTGACTAAGAGCGCCATGCGGCGCCCTGCTTTGCCTTATCGCATTGCCACCACAACCTTTGAGCCAGCGAGTCATAAATTATCAATCTACATTTTGCTCGGAGTGTGCGCGCTGCTGGTCACGGTTTTGGTTGCGGGGGGTTTATGGTATCTCAAGCAGCGCCGGCTTGCGGAGAGCGAATCGCCTAAAAACACCATCGCGGTTTTGCCGTTACAAAACATGAACGGCGATATCAGCGTGGAGTTTCTTCGCTTCGCACTTGCGGATGAGATCGCGAACACGTTGACCTACACTCGCTCGCTTGATGTACGTCCGTCTGCGATCACGCGAAAATTTGTGGCCAATGATACCGACCCCCAGAAGGCGGGGCAAGAAGTTCATGTTGCGACCGTCCTTACCGGGCATTTCTCGAAGCAGGCCAACGCGCTGCGGGTGACGCTCGAAGCGATTCAAGTGAAGGGAAACAAGCTTTTGTGGCAGGCGAATTTTACTGCTCCCGCCGAAGATCTGATCGGCTTGCAGGCTCAGGTTGCCGCGCAGATGAGGCAAGGATTATTGCCCGCGCTTGGTGCCGGTGGTGAATTCCTCGACACCGGGACCCGGCCTAAGAGCGCCGAGGCCTACGACCTCTATCTCCACAGCCTGGCGATTCCGCACGATGCCGGCCCTAACAAGGACGCAATCGCGGTGCTCGAACATGTTGTTCAAATCGATCCAACATATGCTCCGGCATGGGAGCAGCTTGGTCTGCGCTGTTACTACGACGCCGATTATTCGGATGGCGGCGAACCCATGTTCCAGCGCTCGAATGAAGCTTACGAGAAGGCGGAAAGCCTTGATCCAAACCGCGTGGTGGCGGCCGGGCAATTGATCACCAATCGAGTCGAGCGCGGAGAGTTGGACAAAGCTTACGAGTCCGCGCTGGGGCTGGTGAAACGGCGTCCGGATAGCGCGCAGGCACATTTTGTGATGGGCTACGTGTACCGTTACGCCGGAATGCTGGAGCAGTCGACGGGGGAATGTAACACCGCACTGAAACTTGATCCTGGAAACTACTCTTACCGTTCTTGCGCGTGGGCCTTCATGGAGCTGAACAAAACCCAGCGCGCCGAGGATTTTCTTCGACTTGATGCGGGCTCGGAGTGGGTGGCCTATGTAACTCCCTCTTTGTTATTACGCGAGGGCAAGATTGCCGATGCGCGAGAGGCGGTCAAGCGCATGCCGACTTCTCCCAAGTACCATCGCGACCTTTTGGAATCCTGTCTGCAATTGCGGGCCTCGTCCGATCTCGATCGTCTTGCGCAAGAGGCCGAAACCGGAGTTCCGACAGATCCTGATCCCGAAACCTGGTATTACGAGGGAGCAATCTTTGCCTTCTGCGGCAAGAAGCAGGCTGCGATCCATATGTTTGAGAGCGCGATTGCGCAGAATTATTGTTCTTACTCGAACTTACTCGCGGATCCGCTCCTGGCGAAGATCAGGACTGAAACAGGATTTAATAATCTTCTCAGTGACGCCCGAGAATGCCAGCAAGCGATGGTCTCATCGACGGCTACGCCAGCAGCGCACTCGCAGTAAAAGACCGCGTCTTGATTTCGGCTGTCTACGAGAATAGAGCCCTGTATATCGCCATATATAGGGTTGCGCGAAGAGTCTCCTCGGGATGGACGGTTTCGGCGCAACCGGAATGCGATGAACAGGGGCGCGGCTCCCCTAAGTTGTAGGCGCAAGCCGCCAATTCATTTTGCAAGTGTGCCCGCGTCCCGAAGTGGCACCGATACTCGTGCCCGCTCGTCAGATCTTGTGGGTGGATTAAGTAACCGGCCGGCTTAGGCTATCTTTGACTTAGTGCGATGGTCGGAAGTGGGATCGTCGATCGAAGGGATTTGATGACACGCGGAGCGGGGGTTCCACGTCCATGCAGGCTTTGATCATCGATGACTTCGCGGTGTTTCGAAAGCTTATTAGCGACCACCTTCAGAGCTGGGGCTTCGAATTCACTGTCGCTGAAAACGGAGCTGCAGCGCAACGCATACTTGACCAGCCGGATGCGCCCAGGCTGGTACTTCTTGATTGGATCCTCCCCGACATCGACGGCATCGAGCTCTGCAAGCGCATTCGTAAGAGCGAATCGAACGACGCTTACACCTACGTCATACTCCTGACCGGCAAAGAAGGCCGCAAGAACATGCTCGAGGCGATGCACGCTGGAGCTGACGACTATCTGGAAAAACCTTTTGACGAGCTGGAACTGAAGGCCCGCCTGCTTGTCGGCAAGCGGATTCTAGACTTACATGCGGAATTAGTCTCCGCCCGCGAGTCCATGCGCCACGCCGCGACGCACGATAGCTTAACCGGCCTGATGAACCGCGGCGAGATTGTCAGTGTGCTGGAGCGCGAAGTGGTTCGCGGGGCGCGAGGAAGTACCCCGGTCGGAATCATTCTCGGTGACATAGACGGTTTCAAAAAGGTGAATGACACACTGGGACATCTCTTTGGAGATGAAGCGCTGCGCGAGGTTGGACGGCGGTTACGCGATCAGCTTCGCGTTTACGACAGCGTCGGCCGGTACGGGGGCGAAGAGTTCCTGATGATCTTGCCCGACTGCACATGGGAGGATACGATCTGCCGAGCCAACGAGGTCCGCGAATTCATTGCAAGCGCCCCAGTGATCTACTCCGGCGTTGAGCACCTGGTCACCATGAGTATGGGAGTTTCGGTGGCTGACATCGGTGCCAAGACGGATGTTGAAGCTCTTTTGAAATTCGCCGATTTGGGCCTCTACGCGGCGAAAGCCAACGGGCGAAACCGGGTCGAGCGCTTCGCCGAAGCCGCAAAGCCACCTTCCTCACGCCGCGCCAGGTAACTCGATTGGCCCCCATACCATTCTCGAAGTGTTAGCCTCTCCTGAGGAGACAAGCTAGTCGCCTCTTGCTTCCGCCGGATGCTCTCAGAACTTTCAAGCCGCATCAAGCAGTACGCCACCGACGTTGGATTCGATCTCTGCGGCATCGCGCCTGCGGGCAACTTCCGGGAGTTAGGGGTGTTTCCTGGATGGATCCGCGAAGGCAAGCACGGAGAGATGAATTACATGGCTGCGCGCGATGAAGCGGGCGA
>JANYKL010000137.1 GCA_025361625.1 Acidobacteriaceae bacterium | reverse complement strand
GTCCTCCGCCAGCACGGCGAGTGATGAAACGATACTCCAGGTCACGAGCGACAGAACGCGAATCCCAGGCTTACTTTCCCGGGCCGTTTGCAGACGAATTCTTTCCGTTTTTGTTGTTTTCATGTTTGTGTGCGGGAGGCTGGACGCCCGCTTGTTTCAATGCCATGTCGAGCGCCTGCCGGATTTCATCGGCAGGTACGGCCCCATCCATTTTCTGGCCGTTGATGAACATGGCCGGCGTGGCGTCAACCCCCAAAGATTCGCCTTCCTTCATCGACAGGCGGACGGCTTTGTCATCCTGCGCTTTAAGGCATGCTTGCAATTTGGAAGCATCCAGATTGTGTCTTTGACTTTGAATTGAGGCGAGCCGGTCGAGTTCTGCATTCTGCGCATCGTGGCCCTTCTGGCCGCTAATCGAGCTTTGATTGCTGTGCAGGTAGTCGGCGTAATCCCAGTAGGCGTCCCCACTCTGCGCACCCAGGCAATCGGCGTCCACGGCCGCGTGCACCGCCCAGGGATGAATTTCTTCCAAAGGATAGTTTTTGTAGACGAATGACACTTTATCGCCGTACTCCTTAAAGAGCTCCGGAAAAAGTGTGTTGTGCAAACGCGAGCAGAAGGGACATTCAAAGTCATCGTAGTTCACAACTTTGACCTTGGCGTCTTTGTTGCCCCGCACCGGCCTTCCGGCCAGGTCGATTTTTTTCATCGTGTCAGCGTATGGATCGCTGCTCAGATCCATCTTGGTGACGCGCATGAGCGTTTTGTGATCGTGTGAAAGTAGAAAGTCGAATTCCTGCTTCTTGTTGGAACTTGAAAACGTGACCGTCAAGGCATCAAAGTCGGCAAACTCGCTCGAGTGGAGCGGACCCAGCGAGACTTTTACGTCAGGAGGAACCGAATAATGCGCGCGGACCTGGCGTTCGATCAGCGTCGACAGATCGGCGGCGGTCGGATCCGAAGGGGATACCGACGGAGGCATCTGCGCCGAGCAACCCAAGCATGCCACGATAAGAGTAAAAGTTGCGAGCGAGCGCCGCACAATCATCAACGAAAATCACCTAATTCTTGTAAGTCGCCTGATTATCTCATGTCAGCCGACGGAGTCGTCTGCGGCAAAGGGCCGCGCGCTTAGTGGGGCGCTGCGGAGCAAGTCCTCGGTGGTGAGCAACTGATTCATCGATCCCGAGCGGAAGCCCTCAAGGTCAAGCGTAACGAATTTGAAGCCGAGGGCCTTGAAGATAATGGTGAACTCGCGTGCCATCTCGACGGTGAGGGCGCGAGGCAGTTCATCGCGGGCTATCTCGATGCGGGCAATGTCCCCATGATGGCGCACTCGAAATTGCCGGAATCCGAGCTTGCGCAGCGACTCTTCCCCGCGCTCGACGACACTCAGAGCCTCGGGCGTTACCGCTCTGCCGTATTCCATTCGAGACGAAAGGCAGGCGGAGGCAGGTTTATCCCATACTCTCAGCCCGGCTCGTTTTGCCAGTTCTCGGATCTCCGCTTTGCTCAAACCGGCGTCGAGCAGCGGCGTAAGGACGTGATGCTGTTTAGCGGCCGCTTGGCCGGGACGAAAGTCGCCTTGATCGTCGGCGTTGACCCCATAGGCGATGGCGGCAAATCCGTTCGCAGCGCGATAGTTTTCCATCACGTTAAAGAGTTCATCTTTGCAGTGGAAACATCTCATCGAGTCGTTTCGAACGTAATCCGGATTTTCCAGTTCCCGAGTTTCGACGACCTCCACGGGAATGCCACGTTCATTTACGAAGGCCAAGGCATCTTCAAGGTGCGTTCGCGCCAGGCTGGCGGAGTCGGCGATGATCGCTCGCATGTCGCTGCCAAGAACCTGATGTGCCGCCCATGCTAGATATGCCGAATCCACACCTCCTGAATAGGCTATGAGCAAGTGCGAATCAGTGGCGAGGATATGCCGGAGTCGATCTGCCTTCTCTTCGAGTATGGCTAGGGTTTTTGGATTCTGCATGTGAGCCTGGATTCCTGTTTTTCAGCGCCTGCGTTCTAGTAGAGTCGTTCCTGCCGTTTGAGGTTGCCAAAGGCCCCGACATTCGCCAGATTGAAAGAGAAGCGATATTGATTTTCGTTGCGGACGCTACCGAGGGCAAAGCGGCGATACTCGAAGGTCGCCCCGCAGCAGTCCCAGTTGTAGGTGGTCTGTGCCATCACGTACTGCACCAATCCGCTGTTGGCATCGAAGCCGACGAGACTGACACCACTTATCCCTCGTTTCGTCGATTGGCCATACCCCGCTTGCAATCGAAACTGATGGAAATCGCGAGCGCTAGCGGTGAAGCCGAGCGAGTTATCTAACACACGCAGAAAAGTGTCTCCTCCGCCAATCGTATAAGGGCCGGTGTGGTAGTTAACTAAGGCCATGCTGGAATTGATTCGCCCCGCCTTGAGGTCATAATCCAGATCCCACTCGGTGTCGGTGTGTGCACTGGACTGAATGCGCAGCCGTGAAATGATCGGCGCGAAACGGCGGACGCCGCTGAGGAAGGCTACGCCAGTGAAGTCAGTGGTTGTGGCGAATACATTTCTCACCGCAGGGTCTATGGCGTGGCCGAAGGTTGGATCAAAGAAGTATTTTTGGCCGATTTCTAAACTTATGAACTCGCGCGTGGCAGCGACACACGGAGAGGGTTCGGGCGACACGTTTTGATCCCAAGGGAGCGTCGACCTTGCGGCGCTGTCTACCGTGGCTGGAGTTGAGGGAGGGACGTCACATTCCTTGCGCTTGGGATCAATGGTCTTGGCGTACAGGCGATTGATGACGGAATATTCAACCTCATTGGTGTTAGTGAAAGTATCAGTGGCGTCGAAGCGCAGAATGTTCGCGAAGTTATCGATCCCGGTGACGTAGTCGTACCGTAGCCTGGGTTCGACGACGTGCTTCCATTTGTGCCCGAGCCACGGGTGTTCGAAGGTTCTCGACACTACCGGAGGACGAACTTCGACCGAGGTTTCGAGCGATTTGCGGTTGATAATGTCGTTCGTCGCTCGCCCGGTTTGGGCTGCGATGGCGGGCTGGAATTGTTCTGTATAAAGCGTGTCGCGAAGACCGAACGTAGAACGGAACGACCAGCCCTTCCACTGCAGAGGCAGAACCAGGTTGGGAGCCAGGTCGAATCTGGCCACAAGCGCGCCGGTCCGGAATCCGACTTCGCGCCGCTGCAGGCCCTCGGCTGCGCTCTGAAACGACCAGTAGAGCGGCGAACTGCCCCAGCGACGTTCTTCCCCCGAAGCGAAAAAACTAGGGGCGTGCAGAATGCGAACGAGCTCGCTCTGTTTGATCGAAGCGCAACTCGTTTCGACCGCTGGATTGCAGACCTCGAAATTCTGATAGCGCTCAGCCAGGGCATTAATGTGAAACCCGTTGGTGGTGTTTGTTAAAAACACCTGCGACTTCACTTCAGAGTTGATGGCTTGAGAGTAGACGTCGGTGAAAGCGATGCGAAAAATAAATGAGCTCAAGTAGTCGACGTTTGCGACGCCGCGAAAGTTTCCAATCGGCTGTTCGGCGATGGCTCGTACGTCTTCGCCGCCCTGATTTTGCCGTGGCGTGCCAATCCCGCGATCCAGCACGCCCGTATAGCCGACGAAATAGTAGGACGTATCTGACGGCCGAGAGCGAAACGTCACGTGTTCGGCCCAACCGCGGCGGGAATAGAGCTCGGCACCAAGAGAAATATCATTACTACGGTTGATCGCCCAGTACATAGACTCGCCAAAGATGTAGCCCTTGGTGTTCGAGTCTCCAATGCTCGGAATCAGAAAACCACTCTGTCGCTGGTTTTTCTCGACCGGGTGAGTGATAAACGGAAAATAGAAAATGGGGATGCGGAATAGCTCGAATTTGCTGTAGTAGATCTTGGCGGTGCTATCCACATCGACCGAAATTTTGCGAGCGCTGAATTGCCATTTTGGATGTGGGAGTTCGCAGGTTGTTACCGTTCCTTGACGCACCAGATAATTGTTTGGACCGTGCTTCTCCACAATCTTTCCGCTGAAAGCGAAAGGATTCGAAGTTGTCAGCATGTAACGAGTCTTATGCGGACGGAAGCCGACAGTTCCGATGGCACTGTAAAAGAAGCCGGTCTCGGTGTTGATGTTATACCTGCCGTGGCTGGCTTCAATGTGTTCCTGGTTCGGACCGCCATCGAGCAAGACGTGGCCCTCAAGCTCGCTGTCTCCGGTATCGGAGTTGTAGGTGACTTTATCGGCCCGCAAGGTATAGGTGCGATAGAGAATCTCGCCGTTTCCGCGAAGGTGGTAGATCGCGCCATCTTTTTCCTGCTCAACCGCCTTGATCGTGACATCTTCTTTGCGTTTTGCGGCGGGCGCACTCGAACCGGGGGGCGGCGTCTGACTGGTAACTATCCCGCCGAAGAGAAGCACATGACAGACCAGGGCAGCCGTGATAAAGATTCGAGAGCGGATGATCATTAGCGGTAGGGAATGCTTACGCTCTTCCTGCGGTCCGGCAAAGCAACGACTGACCTTAGCATGCGAGTGCTGCGAGAAGCAAAGCTGCGTTCTTCTGTGAACTTTTGAACTAGGTTTTCGAAATTTGCGTCCGGCCTTGCTCTGGTGACGGGCATTCTTCGCGATCTGCTCTTCAGGCATTCGTCGTATCTCGAAATTCGATAAAGGCAGGAGTGATGACTATGGGGTTAACGAGTTTTTCCACGGAGGAAGATCCCGGGGCATTGCCCGCTGTTGGGACGAGTGACTCAGCAGAGGCTGACTGTCTTTCGCCGTCCATGGACTCGGCGGAAAACGAAAGTTCGTCTGAGACCGATGCTGAGTCTTGGCGCGGAGAGCTTAGCGCGCGATTGCAACGCTTCAGAACTCGCCGTAAGCCGAGCGGGCCGCGGTACCCATCGTTATTGTTGCCGTTCGATCCTCCCGAACACCGTTATTGGCCATCGCCTCCAAGAGCACAAGGCTCGAGTGCTCTTGAGCCATGCGCAACCTCGAACGCTGAACGAAGTGAAGATCGAGAAGATGTCGAGGTGGCAAATTCGCAATTGCTGCCCGCCGCAGGCGCGGTTGACACCAACCGTTCGGCTGATCACCTTGAATTTTCCGCGAAGGTGATTGAGTTCCCACGGATTGCGGCGATTCCCGAAGTTCGCACCAGCGACCTGGCCGATCCGGTTATCGACAGGCCGCGCATTGTGGAAGCTCCCGAAGTTTTGCCGCCTCCGCCTGCGCTTGGCGGAATGCTGATGGAGCCGGCTTATAATCTGGCGTCTGGAATCAAAGACGAGCTCAGTCTGCCTTGCGCACCGGCTTCGATCGTCCGGCGCGGATTGGCGGCGACGATCGACGCTAGCATTGTAGGGTCGGCGGTGGCCGTGTTCACGGCGGTTTTAGCGCGCACCAGCGCATGGCAGCTCCGCGAAAATTTCCTTGTTTCATTTGAGGGCCTCGGTGCCGTGGCGCTTTTGCTGTGGATGACATACGCCTTCCTCTTTGTCGTCTACACGGGGGCGACGCCTGGCATAACTCTCGCCTGTCTGGAGCTAGCGGCATTCGACGGCAAGCCAGTTCAGCGTAGCCGGAGATGCTGGCGCGTGATCACATCTTTTCTCTCGGCACTTTCAGCCGGTCTCGGGTATCTCTGGTGTTTTCTGGACGATCACGGGTTGTGTTGGCATGATCGCATTACGCGTACCTACCTAAAAAAGGCAAATTAAATTAACAACTTCCCTGCTTTGGCTGCGCCTTCGATGATGGGCAGGGCGTAGGCTTCATAGCAAATTTTCCAGCGCCGGTTCGAGGTCGGGAAAGCGGAAGTTGTATCCGTTGGCTAAAAGTTTTTCTGGTATCACGCGCTCGCTGGCAAGAAACATTTCTTCCGTAGCCATTTTCCCAAAGATCATGCGGAGTGCGAAGGCCGGAAGCGGCAGGATTGCAGGCCTGCTCAAAACTTTCGCGAATTTCTTCGTGAATTCGGCGTTGCGAACCGGATTAGGAGCCGTCATGTTCAGAGCGCCGGAGAGCGATTGGGTGTTGATGGCGTGGTGAATGCCTCCAACCATGTCGCCCATATGGATCCAGCTCCACCATTGACGACCGGAGCCGATCCGGCCTCCGAGGCCGAGTTTGAAGGGGGTCAGCATGGGTTTCAAAGCGCCGCCTTTCTCGGACAGAACCAACCCCGTTCGTAAATTTACGGTGCGGATTCCGGCATTGGCTGCAATTTGGCTGGCGGCCTCCCATTCGCGGCAGACTTCGGGTAGAAAGCCCGTGCCTGCCGCGCTTTCTTCGCGAATAATTTCGTCGCCGTGGTCTCCGTAGTAGCCGATGGCGGAGGCGCAGATGAAGGCTCGCGGCTTTGCGTGCGACTTGGCCAGAGCTTCTGCGAGCTTTCTGGTGCTTAGCACCCTGCTGTCGCGAATGGACTTCTTTTTTTCCTCCGTCCATCGCCCGGCGACCCCTTCGCCTGCGAGGTGAATCACGGTGTCAAAGTTGGACACCGCATCAGGAGATAACGTCTGCCGGAAGTCCCAGGAAATTTGCGTAGCGTCTTTAGCGTCGCCGCGCACGAGGCGGATTATTTCCAACTGGCGCTGTCTGACCTGAATGTCGAAAGAGGCGAGCAACGCGCTGCCGATGAGCCCTGAAGCTCCCGTTATCAGGATTCGCTGCAACCTTGCAACCTGCTTTCCCGCTTTGCGCGGATTCGTAGGGATCGAATTAGTTTACTAAGCTAGGATTCGCTCCGAGTATCGCGTCGCGGCTGGCTTTGCGATGCCCTGTTACGAAGCTGTGCTTGACTTACAGGTTAGTAATCCCACAACTAGCTACTGGCGCGAGGAGCTGACTGGAGGGCCAAGATGGAGGCCTTCACCTTCTCCGAAACGGCTGCCGTGTCGCGAACGGTGAGTCCGACGGTTGAGATCGGTTCGCCGACTCGCATTTCAATTGGCTGGCATTTGATGTGATAGGTGTTCATGGGCAAGAGCGCGAACGTGTCTACCAGCGCAATGGGGACTATGTCGGCCTGTGCTTTGATGGCAAGAAAGAACGCTCCGGGCAGGAACGGTTGCAGTTTACCGTTCGGAGTGCGGCCACCTTCGGGAAAAATTACGAGAGGCATGCCTTTTCGTAAGCTGCGCAACGCCGACTTCACGGCGCCGATTGAGGCGGCAGGATTTTGCTGGTTGATGCAAACTTGCCCCGAACGCTTCAGATGCCAGCCCACAAACGGATATGCCAGCAGTTCGCTCTTGAAGACGATGCGAAACTGAAATGGCAGGTAGACGTAGAGAATCGGGATATCGAGCGCCGAGGCGTGCGTGACTGCATAAACTTTGGGCTTCGAATTCTCAATCCCGGCTGCTCCGATAACTTTCACGGGTGACAAGATCGTCTTCATTACCAGCCACGACCAGAGGCGGGCGAACTTATGTTGCAGCCGGCCTTCGCGGTAAAAGACCGAGATGATGAGAGAGATCGTGCCCAGAACTACGGTGTAGAGCCAGATGAGGGTATTGAGAATGAGGTAAGAACGAAGTCGGCTTATCCACCCGTGGCGCCGCTTAGGCGGTTCCTCCACGGGTTTGGAGGATGGAGCAGACCACCCGGAGGTTTCGTCGGAAGGCAAATCCGTGGGCTCTCTCTCAGCTTCGGCGGTGGTGGCAGTCTTGTTCACTCTTACTCTCAACCCGGCATAACGCAAAACTTCTCTGAATTCGAGTAGAAACGCGATTGCCTAAGCCTACTCGAACTTTAGAGGTGGATACCTAGAATTTGCATCGCCTCGCCTACGACGTACATCGATCCTGTCACTACTACGACCCCTTTTGGACCAGCAAGCTCGCGCGCATGATTGAGGGCCGTCTCCACTTTTGGAGCCGTCTCGATGAGGGAGGGATCGGTGCTGCGCGAAGCTGCCGCGCGAATTTCTTCGGTGGTCGCCGATCTCGGATTATCCGCGTGCGTTACGACTACATGGGCAGCTAGTGGAAACAAGATTTCCACGATTTCGCGAAGGGCTTTATCCCGCATCACCCCAAACACAATCGTAACGTGTCCCTGATCGAGTTGCGCTTCGTATCTCGCCGACAAGGTCGAGCGCAGAGCCCATGCTCCGGCGGGGTTGTGGGCCACGTCTAAAACATATTCGGGATTACCATTCGCGGCGGGGATGACCTGGAAACGCCCGGGCCAATGGGTCTCGCGAATTCCGCGTTCTACAGTTTGCGCGGTGATCGATTGCAGGCCCTGGCGGCGCAGTTCTTCGGCAGCGGCGATTGCCAGTGCGACGTTGCGCAATTGATGCCGACCGGGAAGCGGCGAGTCGATGAGGATCTGCGAGCCCATGACGTCGAGCGGATAGCGGTTGCGCGCGACGGCGTGCTCTGTTCCGTTCAGCGTGGTCGAACTCGCCGGCGAGACCGGGGGTACGTAGGGCACGGCATTTATCGCGCGCGCGCCAAGATCAAGAATAGTGTTGCCGATGACGTCGTTCGCTTCGGGCATCTGCGGCAGGGTGACGACGACGCCTTTGGGGCGGATGATGCCGGCTTTTTCACGAGCGATTTCGCTTATTGTTTCGCCCAGATATTTCTGATGGTCGAGGGAGATGTCGGTAATAATGCTCAGCCGCGGCTCGACCACGTTCGTCGCGTCAAGGCGACCTCCCATGCCCACCTCGAGCACGGCCATCTCGGGACGGGTAAGCTCGAAATGCAAAAACGCCATAGCGGTCAGCATCTCGAAAAAACTCGGATGCCAGGGCAGCCTGCCATCTTTAACCAGATGCTGCGCAGCCTGTTCAACTTTGTCGTGCACAAGATCGAATTCTTCGTCGCTGATCGGCTTGCCGCCTAGGCGGATGCGTTCGTTGATGCGAATCAGGTGCGGCGAGGTGTAGAGGGCAGTTTTCACTCCAGAGGCTTGCAGGATGGAAGCAAGCGTCGCAGAGGTTGAACCTTTGCCGTTGGTTCCAGCCACGAGAAGGCTGGGAAAACTTTGCTCGGGATTCCCTAGGGCAGCCAGCAGAACGCGCATGTGAGCGAGATCGAATTTATGCGCTGGCATCTGCGCCAATTCGTGACCTAATTCGAACATCTGCTCAACCGCGGTTTGGTATGACATTTACCTCTACTTCCAATGATTAATAATCCAGCGCCCTATATTCCTGCGCCTAATGAGTGTTACTGAAAAGCTATTTTATGACGGCTGAGGGATCCTTCGACTTTTCTACCATCCAACGGTGCTCGTGGGGCGTTGAGCCGCCGCAGTGGTCATTTGTTCGGGTCATTTGTTCGTAATGATTAGGGGAAGAGTTGCCTTGAAACTGGAACGAGAATTTCTGGTGGGGGGATTAGGCGGCCTGAACCATGAAATCCAGCGCACGGGCGATGTACGGTTTGAGCTCTTTTCGCGGCACGACGGCGTCGAGCATTCCGTGCTCGAGCAAAAACTCGGAGCGCTGGAAACCTACCGGCAGTTTCTGACGAATCGTCTGTTCGATTACGCGGGGTCCGGCGAAGCCGATCAGGGCGCCGGGTTCTGCGATATTCAGGTCGCCAAGCATCGCGAATGAAGCGGTAACGCCGCCGGTGGTGGGATCGGTCAATACAGAAATGTAGGGAATTTTCGCGGCGTCAAGTCGAGCTAAGGCGGCGGAAATTTTCGCGAGCTGCATCAGGCTGATGACTCCCTCCATCATGCGCGCTCCGCCAGAGGCAGAGACGATCACGATCGGGCGTCTCAACTCAATCGCCTTTTCGATTGCCCGGGTGATGGCTTCGCCGACTACCGCCCCCATGCTGCCGCCGATGAATGAGTAAGCCATGGCGCTGATGATGATTGGGCGGCCGTTTAGCTTCCCGTGCGCGTTGATGATTGCATCCTTCAATCCCGTATCTTTTTTGGCAGCTTGCAGGCGTGACGAATAGGCTTTGAGGTCGACGAATTTGAGTGGGTCAGTCGAGACAAGATTGCTGTCGAAGACCTCGTATAGATCGTCGTCCAGTAACTGAGCCAACCTGGCGCGGGCATCGATGCGAAAATGCTTAGCGCATTGCGGGCAGACGTTCAGATTGTCTTCGAGGTCCTTTTTCCAGATTATTTGGCGGCAGCCTTCGCATTTTACCCAGAGGCCTTCGGTTCGGACTTTCTTCTCTCCAGAGGTATCAAGATGGCCGGATTGTCGTTTAAACCATGTCATAATTTGGGGGCGGCTGGTTGACGGCTTCCTCTGCTGACGCTTCGATCACTTCAGCTTAATATTCAATTCCACGCTGCGCCATCACCCCTTTTTCGTAAGCGTGTTTTACTTGACGCATTTCAGTCACGGTGTCAGCGATCTCGACAATTGTCGGATGAGCATTCCGCCCGGTCAAGATCACATGAACCATCTCCGGCTTTTGCTTTAGGGAGGCCGCAACTTTGGCGGGGTCCAGCATACCGTAACTGACGGCGTAGTTAATTTCGTCCAGAATTACCAAGTCCCAGTCGCCCGATTGAATCGCTTTATCTGCCTCTTTCCACGCTTCTTCAACCATCTTTACGTCTTCGGGATCAGGCTTTTCTGCGCCGACTTTCACGAAGCCGCGGCCCATTTGCTTCATCACGAATTTGTCTCCGAAACTCTGGACGGCGTCGAGTTCTCCATAGTGCCATGAGCCTTTAAGGAATTGCAGCATTAGCACGCGCATGCCTTGGCCTACCGCGCGGAGGCCTGTGCCCATGGCGGCGGTTGTCTTTCCCTTGCCGGGACCGGTGTTGACCATGATGAGACCGCGGCGGAGTTCTGACATGGGATTCAGGCGAAAAAACGATTGTACCGGAGGCGGCGACGCTGGGAGGCCACAATGAGCGAAATTCCGCCGCGCGGCTTTTATTAGAGCGGCGCTTCGGCGGCCGTTAGCGATCAGTACCTAACATCTGGTAGTTACGAGCAGTTAACTGGGAAAGCAGCCTCTTTCGGCCGCATCGGTAGAACCCCTAACGAAACCCTACAAGTAAGCACTTAGGAGAACATTGCACAGTATTAAGTTCAATTTCCTCAGGCTTCTAGGGTAGTGCCGTGCGTATGTCAATGGCTCATAATCGCAATAGTTAATGAGGAACATATGTTGGCAATAAATGCGGAAAAG
>JANYKL010000129.1 GCA_025361625.1 Acidobacteriaceae bacterium | reverse complement strand
TCGAAGAAGCACGGGTTCCGAACTCGGATGAAGACCAAGAGTGGAGCTGCCGTGCTTTCGCGCCGCCGGGCCAAGGGGCGCAAGCGTGTTTCAGTGGCACCGGGTTTCCGCGATTAGTTTCCCCGCAACGGGCAGCAAAGGCCGTCGTTTTTGTTAACAACATTACGATCAATTTTATTAACAACTGTGCCGGATCATGAGCGGGTGAGCGCCGACGCTCCGAAAGGGAGTGTAGTGCAGCCAGCGGCAAATGAAGGGGGGAGTTTTCCCCGCTCGGCGCGTCTGCTGAAGCATTCCGATTTTGAGCGCGTGTATAAGCAGGGGCGGCGTCACTTCTCTCCGCACATGACGGTGTTTTATCTGCCGCGCGCCGTGGCTGCTTCGGCCAGCGACGCGGCTGAGGCGAAAGCGAGTTCACGAATTGGCTTCACGGTTGGCAGGGTTCTTGGCGGAGCGGTGCAGCGTAACCATATCAAGCGTCGCCTGCGGGATGCGGTGCGCCAGCGAAGGGCGGCGCTGAACGGAGCAGAGGCAGTGGACGTTGTCATCAACCCCAAAAAAAGTGTGCTGACGGTGGAGTTCACTACGGTCGTGAGTGAAGTTGGACGGGCGCTCGAATTAATAGCGAAAAGAGTCGGCAGAAATAGAAGTGCGGAATCAGAAACGCGGCAGTAGAAATGAAGAGCTAGAAAATAGAGAACTACGAATGAAAACTGCGGCGCTTTCGATCCTGCGGGCCTATAAGCGTTGGATTTCGCCTGTGCTCCCGCCGTCCTGCCGCTTTGTGCCGAGTTGTTCTGAGTACGCGATGGAAGCGATCGAACACTATGGCGTCCTGCAGGGCGGAACGATGACGGCGCGGCGATTGTTGCGGTGCCATCCGTTTGCTGCCGGCGGGTTGGATGCCGTGGTGAAAAACGGGGATGACGGCAAGAGGTCGCCAGCAAGTCGTTCCGCCGCGTAATTGACTCGAACACATGGCCGCGATGCTCAAAAGACGTGGCCGCGATACTGAACTGACAAGATTGTGGCGATAACCTCACCATCGCCGACTAGAAATGATGAGTTACTGATTGGCTGAATACAAAAATCCTCAACAAGAGCCGGGCATGGAGCGCAAGCTGCTGTTAGTCTTTGCGCTTACTTTTCTTGTCATCATGCTTTTCCAGCCGCTGTTGAAAAAGTACGGGCCGAAGCCTCCGGCCACGAAACCTGAGACAGCGCAGCAAACGACGCAGAGCGCTCCCTCTCCTCCCGAATCATCTGGCACTCCATCATCTGGCACTCCATCATCCGAAACTCAGTCTCAGTCTGCCGCCCGCGAGAAGCCCCCCTCGAAAGGCGGGGCCTCCGCAAACGCAACCTCGGCGCACATGCAGGCGGCAAGCGAGGCCGAGACGGTGGTAGATAACAGCGTGTACCGCATTGTCTTCACTAATCGCGGCGGCAGGGTCAAATCGTGGGTGCTGAAAAAGTATACGGACGACAAGGGTGGGCAGCTTGAACTGGTGAACACTGCCGCCTCAGAGAAGTTCGGTTATCCGCTTTCAATTTTTACTTACGACGAAGCGCTGCGCAACAACCTTAACTCGGCGCTATTTGTCTCTGATGGAAATTCGATTACGGCGCCGGGCGAAATTACATTTACGTATGACGATGGGCAAGTTTCGGCGCAGAAGAGTTATAAGTTCGACCGAGACAGCTATGTGGTGGAGGTCAATGTCTCGGTCAAGCAAAATGGGAGCGCGGTCACGGCTTTCCCGATGTGGCCGTCGGGATTTGGATCGGATCTAACTGGGCCGCAATACGCCACCGGGCAAGTGATCTATCAATACGACGATAAAGTTGAGCGGTTAGCGATTAAGAAGATTAGTGGCAACGCAACCTTACCGGGGCCCTTCAGTTGGGCGGGAATCTCGGACCAATATTTTGCGGCTGTCTTTTTGCCGCAATCTGCGCAATCGACGGTGATGGTCACTCTGCGCAACCTGATCGAGATTCCACACAACGCTTCCGATCCTAACAATAAGCAACTGGATAAAATTGACGTCTTAGGCGCCGCGGTTGGCAATCCGCATGGCCCGACAACGACGAGGCTTTACGTCGGCCCCAAGGCGTTGGCTGATCTTGAAGCCGTAAGCGTGCCGGGGATGACGGGCGCCGACCCCGATCTGCGATCGATCATTGATTTTGGCTGGCTGGGGATTATTGCTCGGCCGCTGTTTCTCTGGTTGAAGTGGATGTACAACCATATCGTCGGCAACTGGGGCTGGGCGATTCTGCTCCAGACTCTTATCATCAATCTGGCATTGCTGCCGCTTCGGCTTTCGCAGATGAAGTCGATGCTGAAGATGCAGCGTGTCGCGCCGCAGATCAAGTCAATTCAGGAAAAATATAAGAAGTACAGTTTGCGCGATCCGCGTAAAGCCGCGATGAACGAAGAAATTTCAGCGCTCTACAAAACGGAAGGCGTGAATCCGGCGGGAGGATGTTTGCCGCTGGTCATTCAGATGCCATTTCTTTTTGCGTACTATCGAATGCTGAATGTCGCGATGGATTTGCGGCATGCCCCGTGGATGTGGGTGCATGATCTCTCCGCGCCCGACCCGTACCACATTCTGCCGGTGGCAATCATCGTTACGATGCTACTCATGCAACGGATGACGCCGCAGGCTGGCATGGATCCCGCTCAGCAGAAGATGATGAACGTGATGATGCCAGGAATGCTCGGGATCATGAGCTGGAATCTTCCCGCCGGATTGGGTCTCTACTGGTCTGCGGGACAGGTGATCAGCATCGTGCAACAGTCGATCATGAATCGCACGTCACTTGGCCGTGAGATGCGCGAGATGATGGCGAAGCGGGCGCGCAAGAAAGACAAGTAGCTCGCCGGCTCGCGGTGGACTCGTTTCCATCTCGTCCTCTAAGGTTCTTTAAGTACACAATCTGGGTTGACCGATAGCCCACAGCTTCAACGAGAACATCCTATGCCGATCAGTGACAAAATTGCTGCCGCGAAGCAAATTGGAGAATTTCTTCAAGCCGTTATTTCAAATGGCGGGTTCAGATTGAAATACCGAATTACCGTCGACCCGCCGATCGCGCAGAATCGCGAGTGGGAGCATCCCGAGATACTGGTGGAATTTGCGGGACCGGACTCTTCTCTCTTGCTTGATCGAGGCGGAGAACTGCTGCGGGCTTTCGAATTGCTGGCTTCCGAGGTTTTACACTTACAAGGTAGCGAGCACGAGAAAATTTGGTTTGACTGCCAGAACTTTCGCTCGCTGCGGCTGGACGAATTGCAAATCGCTGCGCGCGAGGCGGCTGAAAAAGTGCGTCGCACGAGCGAGCCGTATCGTTTTGGTCCAATGTCTTCGCGCGAGCGGAGGATAGTACACCTTGCTTTGCGGGAAGAAAAAGATTTGAAAACTGAGAGTGATGGCGAGGGCGGAAGAAGATCTGTGGTGGTCTATCCCGGCAACTTTAAATCAACAGCACCTGCGCGGCCGGAAAGGCGCACAGCTTCCTAACTCCCGCACTTCAGCTGCATCGAGTTTTTTCAAAATAATTTTTATTAATTTCGTTGCACCCTTTGTGCGGCAGTTAGTTTCTCGACACTTGACAACCCCTTCGAATCGCGCTTGGAATAAGGCGAAGCGCCGGAATTTTTTTCTAATAATCGCACCGACGCGGGGTTTCTTTTATGCTAGTATGCGGTTCGTCCTGATAATAATTCGCAGCACTACTCTAACGAAAATCCGTACTGCTAAACAGAAGCAGCTCTGCAATCAACGCGCGACCCGAAGCAATCTCACAAGCGAGATGGAGTTGATCTTGAGGCAAGATTAATTTCTATTTTTTATTATTTCCGTGTCGCAAATTTTGTAAAGACGTGGGATGCTTCCGGTGCGCTAAACTTTTCAATCCGGTATTTTTTGCGGCCGGCGCGTCTCAAAGTCTGAATAAAAAATGTCCCTTACCAGTTCCGCTATCGTCCCGAATCCTTGGGTGCGCGTTCTCGACGCACTGGAAAAAAAAGTCAATCGACACTCCTACGAGACCTGGCTCAAGCCGACGCGATATAGCCATGCCAGCAACCGAATTTTATTTGTCCGCATTCCCACGGCTGAGTTTCGCCACGTTGGCGACAAGTACGCCGACCTCATTCAGGAAGCGCTCGACAATCTTGAACTCGGCTATGAGGATGTGAAGTTCGTTACCGCGGAAGATGATCCTTCGAACACTCCGATTCGCCATAACGGAGGATTGTCCATGCCGGGCTCCGGAACTACGCTCGGCCCGCAACCGGTGTCGGGACTTCAGCCCTCGCAAGCGAGGTTTGACTGGGACAGCGCGGCGCAGTTGAATCCGCGATACACGTTCGACGGATTTGTGATCGGGAGCGGCAACCAGTTCGCTCATGCGGCTTGCCAGGCGGTCGCAGAGCGCCCTTCGAAGGCCTACAACCCATTATTCCTCTATGGCGGCGTCGGCATGGGAAAGACGCACCTGATGCAGGCCATCGGGCATGAAATCAAGCGGCGATCTCCGCAAGCGGCGATTTGTTACGTCTCGAGCGAAAAGTTCACCAACGAGATGATTAACTCGTTGCGTTACGACAAGATGATCAGCTTCCGGGATAAATTCCGGACGATGGACGTGCTGCTCATCGACGATATTCAATTTCTGGCGCAGAAGGAACGCACCCAGGAAGAATTTTTTCATACTTTTAACGCTCTCCACGAATCCATGAAGCAGATCGTGATTGCGAGCGACCGGCCGCCGAAAGAACTGGCGGAATTTGAAGATCGCCTCCGCAGCCGGTTTGAGTGGGGATTGATTGCCGACATTCAGCCGCCCGATCTCGAGACAAAAGTTGCCATCCTGCAAAAGAAGGCGGAGCAGGAACGCGTCATCATCCCGACCGACGTCGCCCTGTTTATCGCCTCCAATATTCGCTCCAACGTTCGCGAACTGGAAGGCGCCCTGATTCGACTGATGGCCCACTCCTCGCTGATTGGGGCAGAGATCACCCTCCCTTACACCCAGCAGGTGTTAAAGAATTTCATCGACTCGCAAGCGCGCAAGGTCACGATCGAATCGATACAGAAGGCGGTGGCTGAGCAATTTGGATTGCGGCTGGTGGAAATTAAGGCCAAGAATAATTCTCGTTCCATCGTTTATCCGCGTCAGATTGCGATGTACCTGGCAAAGCATCTTACGGAAGCGTCATTGCCTGAAATTGGACGCCAATTCGGCGGCAAGCATCACACAACGGTGTTGCATTCCGTGTTCAAGATTGAAGAGCTACGTAAGGTCGACAAGGATTTGAACAGGCTGCTCAATAAATTGACCGAGCAACTTGGCGCATAGGCGTTGATTTTTGTCCTCTTTTCCACTCTTCAGCCCACTCTTCCTTGATTCTTATCTAAAACTACTGTGGATACTGTAGGACAAAAGGGCGAGAATAGAGGAACGGTCTGGATTTGGTAGCGGACTGGCAGAGCAGGGGAGCTATTCTCCACACGAGAGTTGAGGCTGGAAACGATTGAAGAGGTTGGGTTATAAACTAGTTTTCCACTTCTGCGAAGCGCCTACTGTTACTACTGGTTTTATTGCTTTTGATTTTGATATAAGGAACTAACAGAAGTAGAGTCGGGAGACATCAATATGCCGGTGGAAGTCGCTCCTGCCGTCGCCACGTCGACCATGGAAATCACGGTCGGCAAATTTGAACTTCTTCGCGAATTGACGGCCACGCAAGGCGTCGTCGAGCGCAAGACCACGATTCCCATCCTCTCGAATTATCTGTTCGAAGCAAGCGGCGACAAACTCTCGCTCACCGCGACCGACCTCGATTTGAGCCTGCGAACCTCCTGCAACGCCAAAGTGAAAAAAGAAGGCGCCTGTACGATTCCGGCGCGCAAACTTTACGACTACGTGAAGTTGTTGCCCGACGCCGATATCACGATTCGTCTTCTCGACAACCACTGGGTCAGCATTCGCTGTGGAAGATCCAACACGAAGATGGTTGGGATGGCGAAGTCGAATTTCCCCGGATTGCCGGTGTTTCCATCGGCGGGAGCGATCAAGATTCCGGCAGGCGTCTTGCGTTCGATGATCGCGAAGACTGGATTTGCGATCGCCAGCGAGGAATCGCGCTACACGCTGAATGGCGCACTGATGGTGCTGAAACCCGAATCGATCACCATGGTAGCCACCGACGGGCATCGTTTGGCGCACGTGGAGCGCAGCGGCGAAAAGTTTGACGGCGTTTCAGGCGAAATGAAGACGCTAATCCCCAAAAAGGCGATGGACGAACTGAAATCGCTGCTTGATTCGGATATTGAGACCATCGACTTCGCAAAAGACGAATCCACTCTCTTCTTCCGGGTGGGGCCGCGACTGCTGACCTCCCGCCAACTCACCGGGCAATTCCCGAATTATGAAGCAGTGCTGCCGAAAGATATTACGAAGTCGATCGCGCTGCACGGCGAAGAGTTAGGCGCGGCCATTGCCCGCGTGGCGCAGTTCGCCGACGAGCGATCGCGCGCGGTTCGTTTGCGTCTGGAAAAAGGAGATTTGAAGATATCCGCTTCTTCTACCGAAACCGGAGAGTCCGAAGATTCGATCGAGATCGTTTACGACGGCGATCCCATGGCCATCGGCTTCAACGCTCAGTACTTGATGGACTTCATCAAGGCCACCGGCTCCGGCGAAGTGAAGCTTGAATTGAAAGATGCTCAGTCTGCCGGCCAGTTACGACCCGCCGATTCCGAAGACTACAAGTACCGCTATATCGTCATGCCCATGCGAATCTGACGCGCTCAAGCAACTTCCCACCCATTGCCTGTCATCAACTTCGTTAGGTGATCTGCGTCCGCGCCCGCTTGCCCGGCTCTGCTGACGCTCACTTTTGCTCGAATTAGGAGAACCCCGGTGAAAAACTTAGCGCTTGCTCTGGTGCTGGCGCTCATTGGCTTTTGTGGCGGACCGGGTTTGGGAGCCGCAAAACTCTTTTCCCAAGTGGTGCTTCCTCCAACTGTTCCTTGGCCGGCGGGTCATCCGGTTTACGACCATATTGTGGTGGTGGTCGAAGAAAACAAGAATTACGAGGAGATCATCGGCAGCCGAAACGCGCCCTACATCAACAATGTCCTGAAAAAGGAAGGCGCGAGTCTCACGCAGATGTTTGGGGAGGAGCACCACAGCGAAGGGAATTATTTCTTTTTGTTTTCGGGCAGCGATCAGAAGGTTGGCTATACCGACGTTATTCCACAGTCTGCTTTAAATACGATAAATCTTGGCTCGGAATTGATTCGCACCGGGCATTCGTTCAAGGGATATTCCGAAGGCTTGCCCGAGATCGGGTCGATGGTCGGGCGGCAGGGGCTGTATGCGCGTAAGCACTGTCCCTGGATCAGCTTTGCGAATATTCCGAATGGCAAGACGGTGGCCGATTCCTCCAATCTGCGATTTCCAGAGGATTTCCCCTCCGACTTCAATCAGTTGCCGACTGTTGCGTTTATCATTCCGAATCTTCGTAATGACATGCACGATGGGAAGGCTCCTCAAGCGATAGCCACGGGCGACAAATGGCTGCGTGATCACCTCAATGCTTACTATCAATGGGCCAAGCAGCACAACAGCCTGCTTATTGTGACGTTTGATGAGAGTAGCGAGTTCACTTTCGCAGGTGGAGTGACCAATCCCGGCGACAGGGATCCCCGCAAGAAGAATCGGATCGCGACGATTATCGCGGGTGCGCACATTAAGGCTGGTGAGTATCCGGAGGATAAAGGCGTGACGCACGTGAATATTCTTCGGACGCTCGAAGCGATGTATAAGCTCAATAAGTCGGGGGCGCAGCAATGGAACGCATTGCGGGCGAATATTGGCGACGACTATTTGATCAAGGATATTTTCGACGTGCGGTCGCAGTGACCTTTTCCCTGCAATCATCCTCGCGCAACGTACTTGACCATGGACCACACGTCGTTTAACTTTGCGACGACTCGTTTCGGGAGGGAAACGCGATGCTATCGGGTTTCAAGCAATTTATTCTGCGCGGGAATGTGATCGACCTGGCGGTCGGCGTGGTTATCGGCGCCGCTTTCGGAGGAGTAGTAACGGCGTTCGTTAAGGGTTTTATCACACCGCTCATTGCTCTGGTTGTTGGCAAGCGGGGAGACTTCACCGCGCTCTCATACACGATCAGGGGCGTGCTGTTTCCGATTGGAGACTTCATCACCGCGTTGGTCAGCTTCGTCCTTGTTGCGGGGGTGATTTACTTCTTTCTGGTCACGCCGGTAAATGCCTTGATTGCCCGGGCGCGGCGTGCAGAGGTGCCTGCCGACCCCACCACGAAGAAGTGCCCGGAATGTCTGAGCGAAGTCCCAATCGACGCTCGACGTTGCAGGTACTGCACCCAGCCGCTCATGGCGAAGGCCGCCTGAAGATCCTCCGGTCGCGGTTGGTTAGAATGGCCAAATGCGCTCCATTCCTATAAAATTGTAACTTCGGCAGCAATAGCAATGTCTTCGGCGACAGGCCTGGAAGGAAATCTAGAGTTATGGCACGAGTTTGTGATGTCTGCGGCAAAGGTCCGCAATTCGGAAACACCATCAGTCACGCGCACAACGTGAGCAAGCGGCGTTGGAACGTCAATTTGCGCCCGGTTCATGCAAAAATCGGCGCTTCGACCAAGAATATTCGCGCTTGCACTTCCTGCATTCGCAGCGGCAAAGTCGTAAAAGCCTAAGGACTAAAGCCCGCCGGTTGATCATAACCGTGCGGGCTTTTGTGTGTCCCGGGTAGCTTGTTGTTGGTTCTGTCGGCTGCTGTGTTTCTCTTCGCTACTTCAAATCGCTATTTCACGTCCACCAGTTTCACGTCGAAAATCAAGGTAGAGTTGGCTGGAATTTGTGGAGGCCGCCCATCGGCTCCGTAGGCTAGGTCAGGCGGAATTCGAAGCTGCCGCTTTCCCCCTACCTTCATGCCTGCCACGCCTTCATCCCATCCTTTGATCACCTGGCTTGCACCCAGCATGAAGTCGAAGGGTTGGCCCGTTCCTACCGAGCTATCAAACTTCTTTCCATTTGTGAACCAGCCTGTGTAATCGACCTTTACCTGCTTGCCCGTCTCGGCGACTGCGCCAGTGCCAACTTTAATATCCCAATACTCGAGACCGCTCGCGGTCTTGGTGGGCTCGCCTGTGACCTTTGTCGGGCCGCTCGCAGCAGGTTTTTTAGCGGCGCTTTTCTTTGCCGCAATTTGAGCGATAGCGATACTCGCAATCGCTAGCACGACCAAAACGATAATCCAGGTTTTCATTGGGCCTTCCGTTTCCGATGGATTTGCAAACCAGTTTAAGCTAACGCTATCACGTCGATTTCTATCATGACATCTTTTGGGAGCCGCGCGACTTCAACGGTTGAGCGTGACGGCGGCGCCTGTTTAAAGTAGCGTCCGTAGACTTCGTTCATGGCGGCGAAGTCTCCCATGTTTTTCAGGAAGACGGTGCAGCGCAGAACTTTGTCGAGGCTGCTGCCTGCAGCCTTCAAAATTCCTTCGAGGTTCTTGAGTACGCGATCGGTCTGCGCGCTGATGTCGCCCGTAATCACTTGCTGAGTGGCGGGGTCGATTGCCACTTGGCCAGAGGTAAAAATCATTCCGGCGGCGCGAATGGCTTGCGAGTAAGGGCCGATGGCTTGGGGAGCGTCGGCAGTGGCGATTACTTCACGCATGAGAACTCCTTGGCTGCAACAGCGGTCTACAAGATGAAGAGCGATTAACGCAGATTGCACATTCCGAAGTCAACCGCCGACGAGATTATTTCGGCTTTGACTACCTTAGGCATTCTCGTACCATCACGGGGCGCTTCTAGAAAAGCGAGCTTTGACGCCGGTTCGGAGTGATTCCGAAATGGTCGTAGGCAAGCTGCGTCGCTACCCTTCCGCGGGGGGTGCGGTTGAGAAAACCGATCTGAATTAAAAAGGGCTCGTAGATTTCTTCGATCGCATCTGGCTCTTCTGCGAGCACCGCGCCAAGAGTATTTAATCCCACGGGCCCACCCTGATATTTCTCAATGATCGTTAACAAAAGTTTACGGTCAACTTCATCGAAGCCGTGCTTGTCGACTTCGAGCATGCTAAGCGCTGCCTGCGCCGTAGCCAGATCGATTTTTCCGGCGGCGCGAACCTGTGCGTAGTCGCGGACCCTTCGCAGCAACCGGTTTGCGATGCGTGGAGTTCCGCGGGAGCGGCTTGCGATTTCGATGGCGCCGGGACCGTCGACATGGACCCCCAGAATTTCGGCGGAGCGTTCGACGATTACGCGCAGGTCATCGTTCGTATAGAACTCCAGGCGCAGCAGCAATCCGAACCGCGAGCGGAGCGGGGCGGAGAGAAGGCCGGCACGGGTTGTGGCGCCGATAAAGGTGAAGGGCTTCACGTCCATGGTATGGGTGCGCGCCGACGGGCCTTGCCCGATCATGATGTCGAGTTTGTAATCCTCGAGTGCGGAATACAGGATCTCTTCGAGCGCCGGCTGCAGGCGGTGGACTTCGTCGATGAATAGGACTTGACGATCGCGAAGATTCGTCAGGATCGCGGTGAGGTCCCCCTTGATCTGCAGCGTGGGCCCGGAAGTTTGCTGAAAGGCCGTGCCGAGTTCGTTCGCGATGATGTTCGCAAGCGTCGTCTTGCCTAACCCCGGAGGTCCGTAGAGCAGCACATGATCGAGCGCTTCGCCTCGTGATTTTGCCGCTTCGATGGCTACGTCCAGATTTTCTTTGACTTTGTTTTGTCCAATGAATTCTTGAAGGCGCTGCGGGCGGAGCTTTAGCTCGAACGATGAGTCGTCCTCGACCGGAGCAGCCGAGACGAGCCGGTCTTTCGAAATGATCGGCGACGCCGCGGATGGCGCTAAGCCGGAAGATGCTCTCAGGATCGAATTATCTTTTGCAGCGGACACTGATGGCGATAGTAGCAGAGGTATGTTTCGGCTTCTAGCCTGACCTTAGTCGGCGTTATATAGCGTTGACACGCCCGCCTGTTCCGCACCGAATCATTGGCCAATTACGCCGAGGTGCACGCCTTTTAGTTTCCCGGCGTCGAACCACCCCACCTTTTGGCCGAACACGGGCCTGCTGCCCGAGAGGCGGTATTTTTTCATGGCGCCCGCAAAGTCGCGAGTGCCGAGAAGATATGCGATTGGGCTCTCGCCGAATTTGCCGAGGTGCTCTGAGACCCAGCCTCCTCCCGAGGCAAGCATTACCGGCTGCCCTGGGAAATAGGCGAGCTTGCCGAATTCTCTCTGGCTCTCGATCAGCGGTTCGGCCCATCCATAGGCCTTGCGAAATTGCGCGATCGAGGCGTCAAGATTATTGACGCCAATGATGACACTCTCGACGCCGTAAACTGGCGCTCCTTTTAGCGCTTCCGTGGATTGAACCCGCCAGGCTCGTGGCGTCTGGTCTTCGATAATGAATGGCATGGTCGACCCAGAAGCGCCGGAGCCGACGTTAGACGTCATCCATTCGACCGACATCCCGTCTGGACGTTTGCGGTTGCCACGTTCGGGAGTCGTCACGGCGACGCCGGCTTTTTTGAGGCGGTCGACTTCTTGAAGAAGCACGTTGGTGCCGACGGCCCAAGCGCAGGTAGCTGCATCGCCGGACATGAATTTCGCCCACGGCGAGCCCTCAGTCACTCCGGGTTTAATCGGAGCGATGAGTTCGATATAAGAGGCGTCGTCGAACCCAACAATCGCCATCTGCGTGATCCCGTTGCCATGCGGGCCCCCGACATCGGATGCCAGTCCGACACTGGCGAAGGCATCACGCAGCGAATCGAGGTTCGATCCGCAGACGGAGACGTGATCGATTTCAAGCAGGGTGCTGCCGCTTTGTTCTGCAATTCCGGAGCAGGTCATAAAGGAGAGCGCAAACGCGACTGAGAATGAACGGCGGCAAGCTGAGGAAATCCGCTTTAGCATGAAGGGCCCTCTCGACGGAAAAAGGGAATAGTACGCTACAAAGCGGGGAAGCGGGAATGATTTCGTCAGCGGCGGCAATGGCGGGCAGTAGTGCGAAGTAGCGATGCCGTCTTTGGCAGCTCAGCACGGTTCCGCAGCAGTTTGGTTTTTAGGAGCGACGGGCGAGATGCCCTAGCATGGCGACAAGGACTAAATCGAGGATGCGGGGGTCAATTGACATGTGACACACGTGGTGACACAATTGTGGAATGCCGACTGTGAATATGCGTCAGTTGCGCGATACCCGCAGGCTCAAGGCGTGGCTCCGCGCGGGGAAGACAGTCGAACTGCGCGAACGGGATCAGCTTATTGCGCGAATCGTACCGGCATCTGAACAGCAGGTGCCCGCAGAGTGGCCCGATTTTCGGGGGCGCGCCAAAGAAATGTTTGGCGACCAGGTGCTAACCGCAGTAGACGATCTGATTAAAGATCGTGGACGCTTTTGAGCATTTATGCCGACAGCAGTTTCTTTGTATCGCTGTACGTGCCGGATTCGCACTCTGAGTCAGCGCTAAAGTTGATGGACGCGAAGCCTCGGCTCCCTTTTAGCCCGCTTCATCTTGCTGAATGTTGTCACGCCATCGCGCAGCAGGTTTTCTTCCGCAAAATCCCAGAACTCAAGGCGCAGCGTATTTATCACCAGATCAATGATGATCTCGCCGCTGGGGTCTGGGTGAGGAACGCACTACCCGAAAATGCTTTCGAACTCTGTGCTGAGTTGGCTCGCCGTCACGGTTCAAAATTCGGCCTGAGGACGCTGGATAGCCTGCACGTCGCTTGCGCTTTGGAACTCAAGGCGAATCGTTTCTGGACCTTCGATGAGCGGCAGGGGAAGTTGGCGAAGGCGGCCGGACTAAAGAGCTGAAGAGCTAACGGCTGAAGAGCTGAAGCGATGAAAATTTCTCAGGAACGAAAATGGAACGCGAGGGTGATCGGCCGCTTTTCAAGTAATCTTCGAACTGAGGTAAAAGTACCGCCGCCCCCAGCGCCTACTCTTCGTCTTCTTTCACGTCGCCGCGTGCTGCTCTTGCCTTCTCCACAATCTTGTCTTGCAGTTGTTGTGGAACGGTGTCGTAGTGGTGCATTTCCATCGAGAAGCTCCCGCGGCCCTGAGTCATGGAGGTCAGGTCGGCTCCGTAGGTTAGCATCTCCGCCATGGGGGCTTCGGCTTTGACGATGGTGTTGCCAGACTTGTTGTCCATGCCTTGAATGCGGCCGCGCCGGCTGTTCAGGTCGCCCATGATGGTTCCGGCGAATTCGTCGGGGATCGTGATTTCTACGTGCATGATGGGCTCGAGCAGCGTGGGCTTCGCTTGCTCCATGGCTTTGCGGAAGGCGATGCGTCCGGCCATTTGGAAGGAAAGATCGTTGGAATCCACGTCGTGATATGAGCCGTCGTAGAGGATGGCGCGAAAATTTACTACCGGATACCCGGCGAGATAGCCGCGGGCGGCCGCGTCTTTGATTCCCTTTTCCACGGCGGGAATGAAATTGCGCGGGATGGCTCCGCCGAAGATGTCGTTGACGAATTCAAATTCGGCCCCGCGCGGCAGCGGCTCCATCTTTATCTTGCAGTCGCCGTATTGGCCGTGGCCTCCAGTCTGCTTCTTGTGGCGGCCCTGGACGTCCGCTTTGCCGCGTATGGTTTCGCGGTATGGAACCTTTGGCGCCTTGAGAACGACCTCTGCGTGGTATCGCTTCTTCATTTTCGAAACGACCACTTCGATGTGCTGCTGGCCGGTTCCGGCGATCAGAAATTCTTTCGTTTGGGGATCGCGGAAGAAGCGGAGCATGGCATCTTCTTCCATGAGCTTGTGCAGGCCGACGCCCAATTTGTCCTCGTCAGCGCGGCTCTTCGGTTCGATCGCGAAGGTGATCGCCGGCTCAGGTAGCTGTACTGGCGGATAGCGGATGGGAGAAGATTTGTCGCCGAGCGTGTCTCCGGTAAGAGTTTCTTTTAACTTTGCGACCGATCCGATGTCTCCCGCGTGCAGCTCGGGGATCGGAATGGCCTGTTTGCCCTCGATCAGCGAGATGTGCGCGAACTTCTCCTGGATATTACGGTTGTAATTTTGCAGCGACGCGTCCGACTTCAATATTCCCGAAAAAACTTTGAAATACGAAATGCGCCCGGCGAAAGCGTCAGACATCGTTTTGAAAACATACACCGACGCCGGTTCGTTATCGGTGCCCTTGCGGATTGTAGGCTCGCCGTTGCCCCCGGCCGGCTGCCCCGTGATGGCGTGGTGTTCGCTGGCTGCCGGAGTGTAGTCGACAATGAAGTCCATAAGCTCGTCGACGCCGACGTTTCCGAGGCCCGAGGTAAAGAGCACGGGGAAAAGTTTGTCTTCGCGAATCGCTTCGTGCAGAGCCGGAACTAGGTCTTCTTCCGGAATCGTTCCCTTCTCGAAAAATTCTTCCATCAACTCGTCTTTGCCTTCGGCGATAAGCTCGACCAGGCGCTCGTGCGCTTCTTTCGCTTCGTCCGCCATGTTGTCGGGGATGGGCCCTTCTTTGCCCCTGCCGTTTCCACCCATCTCGTAGGTGTAGGCCCGCATGCGGACGAGATCGACAATGCCCTTGAAACTCTTCTCGCTTCCGATGGGTAGCTGCAGCGGAGTGACGGCGCGGCCGAATGCATTGGTCAGCGAGTCGAGTACGCGGTGCGCATCCGCTCGATCACGGTCCATTCGATTGACTACGATCATGCGCGGAAGATCGATGTCGTTGCAGTATCCCCACACGCGCTGGGTGACGACTTCAACGCCGGCGACTCCGTCAACCACAACCAGCGCGGCATCGACCACGGGCAGCACCATCTTCGCCTCGTGGACAAACATGTTGAAGCCCGGCGTATCAAGCAGGTTGATCTTTACCTTAGGAGCATCTTTGCCTGCGTCCGCCTTGCCCCACTCCACGAATGCGAGCCCGGTGCCAATCGACATTTTGCGGGCGATTTCTTCTTCGTCGTAATCGGTGATCGCCGTTCCGTCGTCGACGCGGCCAAGGCGCGGAGCGGCTCCGGCGGTGTAAAGCATGGCTGATACCAGGGTGGTCTTGCCGGCGTGCCCATGCCCGACCAGGGCAAGGTTGCGAAGATTCGCAGCTTCGTACACTTTCACGGGTTGTCTCCTTCCGCAGGCTAGGTGGGAAGGGCGCAGAGCCCGGCATTAAGAGCCCGGAATAAAGGATGAGGACGGGAGACGGGCCAGCCCAACATCGCCTGCGAAACTCCCGATGCTACCACAGGGGTTGACGGCGGTGGTAGGTTCTACACGCGAAAATTGTCCGGACGCCAGTTCTGAATTGATTTCTTGATCTCGCCCGCCGGAAGATTCTCGTTCAGTGCCCGCGTGGCCAGGCCGGGAAGTTCGGCGTCAGAGGCGAAGCGCAATGCCACCAGTTGAGATTTGGTCAACTCGGGGATGCGGCTGCGGAGCGCGGGATCGATGAGTGTCGCAAGCCTTAGCCGCTCCTCTAAACGGATCACGCGATCCTGCACCTTTAGCGAGTAAAGGCGGATTTTGAAGGCCGCCGCGAGCACGGCGATCATGACCACGACGACCCACGCGGAGTGGAGGCCCGGGCGCCTGACCAGATGAACAATCGTCATAATCAACGAGATGACAAACACGGGGATGATGAAGAAATGAAAAGCTGGATCCCACCGAGTGTGGTGAGCGAAGTCTTGGGGAACGTCGGGCATCTGGATCTCCTTATATCTGGACTGCGGGATCATCATCGCACGTTCGAGTTTAGTAATGTGAAGTCGCAGCACCGCTGCGGCGATGTCCTACGAAACAAAATCCCAAAATCGAAGCGCTCAAAGCAACTCCTCCGGCGCAACCATCAAGGTTGTAAGACGTACGTTTGCGCGATCGCGCGAAACGCCTCTAGCTGTACTTGTCGAGTCACTTCGTTCCAGCCTAGTTCCGCGGCCATCAGGTCTGCGACGGTGGGCGCCATTTCTAACGCGGCCCGCGCATTTAGGAACAGCGCTCGCGTTCTTCGGGCAAGCACGTCCTCCACGGTACGGGCCATTTCGTTTCTTACCGCCCAAAGCACCTCGGCTTTCACGTACGGCAAACTGGGATGCAATTTTTCACGCAGGGATGGGTTCAAATTCATCAGCTTTCGCAACTCCCGGGCGTCTGAGCCGTAAACTTCCAGATAGTTCGTCTCCTTGAGTTGTTTGTTATTCGCTTGCTGCGTGTGAAGTTCTTGCTGGTTGGCTTCTGGCGACGCATGTGTCGCTCCGTGAATCCGCAAATGTTTTGTTACGCAGGGCTTCTCGGGCAATTGCGCGAGGGTCGCTGCCTGATCGACACAGTCTTCGGCCATGTGCCGGAAAGTCGTCCACTTGCCGCCACAGATCGTGAGCAGCCCGGAGCGATTGATCTCGATGAAGTGATCGCGTGATAGAGACGCGGTGCGCATCGCTTTGTTATCACGGCCCGGTCCTTTCACCAGCGGACGAATTCCCGCGAATACGCTTAGAACATCGCTGCGTTTCGGAGCTCGGCTCAGGTATTCACTCGCTGTAGCAAGGATAAATTCTATTTCCTGCTCCGTGGCTCGCGGCTCGAGTGTGGCAGCGGCAATCGGAGTATCGGTCGTCCCAACCAGCGTGTGGCCGTGCCAGGGAATGGCAAAAAGCACGCGGCCATCGCTCGTGTGCGGGACCATGACCGCGCTCTCGCCTTGCAGAAAGCTCGCGTCGAAGACGAGATGAATGCCCTGACTGGGGGCGATCATCGGCGTTGCTTCGGCGTCGGCTTTGCGCCGGAGATGATCGCTGAATGCTCCCGTGGCATTGATCACGATTTTCGCGCCGGCACTAAATTCTTTGCCAGTTTCAATGTCGCGCACGCACACGCCATCGATAAAGCCCTGCCCGTCTTTCGTAAATTCATTGACTTCGGCGTAGTTCAGCAGTGTGGCGCCTTGCTCGAACGCGGTGAAGACCATGTGGATCAGCAGGCGCGCGTCGTCGAATTGGCCGTCGTAGTAGACAGCGCCTCCGCGGAGGCCATCCTGCTTTAAGTTGGGAATGAGGTTGAGCGTTTCTTCGCGGGAGAGAATGCGCGATTTTCCGAATCCGTATTTTCCCGCGAGAAGTTGGTAGAGCTTCAGGCCGAGGCCGTAGAACGGAGCCTCCCACCAATCGTAGTTGGGAACGATAAACGCCAGATCCTGGACGATGTGCGGTGCGTTTTGCAACAGGAGGCCGCGCTCTTTCAGTGCATCCATGACGAGGCCGATGTTGCCCTGTTCGAGATAGCGAATGCCGCCGTGGGCAAGCTTGGTGCTGCGGCTCGAGGTCCCCTTGCCAAAATCACTTTGCTCGAGAAGCAATACGTCGTAACCGCGAGATGCGGCATCGATCGCGACTCCAACGCCTGAGGCTCCGCCGCCCACGATGATCATGTCCCAGGGGGCGGGATGGGATTCAAGGCGGCGCAGCATTTCAGAGCGATTCATAGATGCGCTATTCAGGATCGGCCGAATCGCAACAATGCGAAAGCCGTTATGTTATGCGGGAGCCGGTGATCATCATAAACGGTCACCAGATAACCAGGCTGTTAATACGAGGGGGTCGATGAGAACTATGGCCTGTTAACATCAGTCCGTCCGAACAAATTCGGAGACCCTTGTGGAAGGAAGCAAGAACAAAGACCGCTGGCGGCCACTCATTTGGAAATGGGCACTAGCGGTCGCCCTCTTTTCCTGCTCTGTGGGTTTGGCCCTATGGCCTTCGCGCTCGGCGAAGGTTGAGCTGTTGCCGTTTACGGATACTCCGCCAGCGTTTGACGGGTCCCGGCTAAGGCTAATAATTTCTCCTGTTGCTGTATCCACTCCGGTCAGGTTCAAGACTTCGATTTCATTGGTCCAGCCGACCGTGCGACATGATTCGCCCGTAAACGAATTCGATGTCGACCTGCAGAACGGCAAATTCATACTTCGGCAAACCGATTTGTTTGTCCCTGATGTCATGCCCCTGTCCCTCACGCGGACCTATGCCATTTGGGACACGCACAGCAGGGCGTTCGGAGTCGGCGGGAATCATCCTTACGATATTTGCCCGACAGGTACCAGATTTCCATACACCTATCAGGACTTGAACCTGGAGGATAGCTTTTCGGTGTACTTCTCCCGAGTCTCCAAAGGTACTGGTTTCGCGGATGCTGTTTTCCGGCACGGCGAAACATCATCTGAGTTCTTTGGAGCGCAGGATGCCTGGAATGGAAATGGTTGGACACTGACATTCCGAGACGGCCGCAAGTTCTATTTTCCCGAAGCGTACTACGCGAAGAACTTCGCACAAGGCGCGCCGACTGAAATGGCGGATGCCGAGGGCCACCGCATCCAGCTAAAGAGAGACAAGGTGCGCAACTTAAAACAAGTCGTTTCTCCCAGCGGGCATACGATCACTTTAAAGTACGACCCCAGCGACCGGGTCACTCAGGCGCAGGATGACGAGGGTCACATCCGCAAATATTCCTACGATGCAAGCGGACATCTCGATATGGTTGCCGACGAGACTAAGGTTTTGTACCGGTTTGAATACCAGTGGGGTAAAGATAATGGTGAGGGGAATGACCCTTGGCTCCTCACGGCAATTCTCGACGGGGATTGGAATGTGATACTAAAAAATAAATTCCTGCGGGGCAGGGTAGCGTACCAGAAGCTTGCAGACGGAGAAGTCTACTACTACGAATATAAATTGACGGGCAGGGATGTACTTCAGACTACAGTCACCCTGCCTCCCGGAGAAAAGAAGGTGTTTTCATTTCAACACGGAATCCTGATTCAACAGAAATAGTTTGCGACGCGGGCCCCGGCATAACGCTGCTGTTGCCAAATGCCATTACACTCCTCGACAAGTCAGTAAGCGTTATCGCCTTCCATGAGAAGGCGGGTGGGAGTAAGTTGATTTTTCTGTCGTAGAGTAGATAAATTTTTTACTTCTCACCAAGTTCCCAGTGTCGCACCCTTCCATCCGCACTCTCGATGAGCGACGTTGTTGCTCGTGCAAAGGCAACAATGCGAAAGCCATTATGTTACGCGGGAGCCGGAGATCATCATCATAGCAACCCCATAGCAACCCCCTGAACGGTCCGCTGCTTATGAGCCTTCCAGCCAGTCGAAAGAGCGCCCCACCGCTTTCTTCCAGAAGCGATAATGTGACTCGCGAGATGTTGCATCCATCTTCGGCTTCCACTTCTTATCGCACGCCCAGTTGGCGACTAGTTCGTCGGTAGATTCGAAGAAACCGACTGCCAATCCGGCGGCGTAGGCAGCGCCCAGTGCCGTTGTTTCTTTCACCACGGGGCGCAGGACCGGCTTCGCCAAAATGTCGGCCTGAAACTGCATGAGCAAGTCGTTTACTACCATTCCGCGTCGCAGCGTAGAACGTCCAGGGCTATTCCAGAATCTTGCGCCATGGCTTCGACCACCTCGCGAACCTGAAACGCAGTCGCTTCCAACACTGCTCTTGCAAGGTGGCCCTTGTTGCGTACCGGGTTAGTCCGGTGATTACGCCTCGGGCGTCCTCTCTCCAATACGGGGCGTAGAGGCCGGAGAAGGCCGGGACGAAATAGACTCCGCCATTATCTGCAACAGTTCGCGCCAGGGCTTCGACGTCGGAGCTCGCTTGAATTATTCCGAGGTTGTCGCGGAGCCATTGCACTAAGGCTCCAGTGATGGCGATGCTGCCTTCGAGCGCGTAGTGCGCTTGCTTCGCTCCAAATTTGTAGGCTACGGTTGTGAGCAACCCACAATTTGAATAGACGGGTTTCTCACCCGTGTTCATCAGCATGAAGCATCCCGTGCCATAGGTGTTCTTCGCTTCTCCGGGCTTAAAGCAGGCCTGGCCGACAAGCGCGGCCTGCTGGTCTCCAAGATCACCGGCGATGGCTACTTCATTGATCGTGACTTCATTGATCCTGACTTCATTGATTGAGACGGCCGAAAGCGCTTGGAGCTTTGCGACTCCGTATACTTCGCTGCTCGAGACAATCCTCGGCAGCATTGGAAGCGGAATCCCGAAATCCCGCAGGATGTCGCGATCCCACTCTAGCGTTGCGAGGTTCATGAGTTGGGTGCGGCTGGCGTTGGTCACGTCGGTGATGTGAACTCCACCCTGAACGCCCCCGGTGAGATTCCAAATGAGAAAGGTGTCGATGTTTCCGAACAGCAGGTCGCCGTTTTCAGCTTGAGCGCGTGCATCCTTAATCTCGCTGAGAATCCATCGCAGCTTGAGCCCGCTGAAGTAGGTGCTGAGCGGCAATCCAGTCTTCGAGCGATAGCGATCCTGTCCTCCTCGGGTCGCGAACTCTGCGACCGACGACGACACGCGGGTGTCCTGCCAGACAATTGCATTGCAGAGAGGCCTTCCGGTTTTCTTGTTCCAAACGACGGTCGTTTCGCGTTGATTCGTGATTCCGATTGCGGCCAGGTCCAGCGCGCGCAGGCCGCCCGCCTCCATCGCCTCGCCGATTACGGCTTGCGTGTTCCGCCAGATTTCATCGGCGTCGTGTTCAACCCATCCCGGCCGGGGGAAGATCTGCTCGTGTTCCCTCTGGGCAAAGGAAACAATTCTGCCGCTTCGATCAAACACGATGAAGCGCGTGGTTGTCGTCCCCTGATCGATCGCCGCCACGTAGCCTGCCATTTCGAAGTTTTTCCTCTCGCTTAGGGTGCTCTCCAAGGTTACTAAAGGTATAGCCGCGCGAAAAACGCCGTGTTCCGAGCGGACTAGGAACGCTCGTAACCTGTTACTACCACGCGAACCGTTGACTTAGGTTTGAGGAAAGGATAGTTTCGCGTTATCCCTGCTTTCGAAGCAAAGGAACGACGCTTGGCGCGGAAAATACTGCTGGCCGATGATAGTGTGACC
>JANYKL010000121.1 GCA_025361625.1 Acidobacteriaceae bacterium | reverse complement strand
CGCCCACTGGCTAAGCGTTTGCTGAGTTTGTTAGTAGCGAAGGGCGATCGCGAATTTCAGTTCTGGAAATTTAGGCTAGTTACTGGTCGGTTACTCCGCTCGATTTCGAATCCCCAAAAACATTTCTCCAACTAGAAATGCAAAGCGATGCCGGTGGAGAAGCGAGCGCCATTCTGAGTGTTTCCGAAGAAGCGCGTAGAAATCCAATCCAGTTGCCCCCGAACCGTGAACGGACCGAAAACGCGATAATCCAATCCTCCGCCAACCGCGTCGGCAAAAGAAGTGCTTGCATCGGAGTAACCGCGGTTTCGACTGACGTGGCTGACGCCGACCAGAAATTCGGCGAAGGGGCGAAAGCGCTTGACCGAGACAGAAACCCGCGGGCCGAACAAAGCATTGTGAGTGGCGAGGTTCGCGTTAATGCCGTTAAAAGTTTCGCTGCCATAGTGGGCGTCGATATCGGCCACCAAGCCAATCCAGGGCAGAAAATTGCCTTCTAACGAGCCGTCCCAGCCATTCAAATTCGTGCTGTCGTGAGTGACGATGGGGGTGCGCGCGTACGAATAACCAAAAAAAACATTCCCGCTGGTAGGAATCTGGGACCATGCAACTCCGTTCATTACTATCAAAAAGGCAACGGCAATTAAGAGACCGCGCATAATTCTCCCCGCATGAGTGAACGTGTGGTGTCTGAAAATAAAAGCGCCTGGGAAAATAGATGCGGGCGCGGCGAAAAACTTTGCCCGCCCCAGTTCCATGTCCGGCACTTCGATCGCAGGCACTTCGTGGCCGACACTACTTCAATGCATTTCTTCAGTGGAAGATCGCAGAAAGCATTCCGCCGACCCTCTTGAAGAATCCCTTGTGATTTTGTTTTGCAGATGCGCTGTCAGAGGAAGAGTCCGGTGTTTCATTTCCGTTCAAAGCCGCTTGCGACGGAACCGTGACGGTGGCAGTTTGACCGGGAGGTGGATTAAAAATCTGAATGTTCGTCTCCTCGGGCTTGGTTGGTGGAGGGCCGCTCGCGTGGAACACGAGCGGCGCTTCGAGTTGTACGTGCACTTCCGCATTTTGCGGAGATGCAGCAGGCCGATTCGAAGAGATGGCATCGGCGACCGACTGGACTGCGGCCTTAGCGACCGTTTCAGTCGACTGTGCGGCGGCACTTGGCTGCTCCAGGCGTGAAGGCATAGGAGCTGGAGGAGTAGGAGCTGGAGGCATGGGACCATGATGCGCGGCGCGCAGCGTAGGCTCTCTGCGAGTCGGGCATCCGCAATCCGCAGGGCCGGCGGTATCGACATGCTCGAGTTGCCCCGAGCGAAAGACCAACTGATCACTCGGCTTTACCTGAAAGACACGGTCCCCCAGTAATTCAGAAATCACCGCAGGCGAATTGTTGCCCGGCAGGGTGCGGACGCAGGTGTCGCCGCGGCTATTCGCGCTCACGGCGTAGTGGAATTCGCCGGGGCCGGAAAATACGATTCGAAAATCGGGCGTCATCACAGTGTCGGCAGAATCATCCAACGCGAAATGCGTTTCCATGCCTCCTGAACCCATGCTTAGCAACAAATTATGCTGGGTGCGTGAAGGGATGACGCCGAGCGTCGTCCCCGGGCAGACGTGCACTTCGCCGCCGCTTGAAAGATGGAGGATGGTGGTGTCTGCTCCGGCGGTAAATGAGTTGCCGCCGATTCCTTGTTCGCTTGAAATTTCTACCGGTCCTGATGCCCGCACTGCGATAACGGGAGGGGCGGAAGTAGAGGTCGCGCTTACAACCGTTGGAGCCACGAAGGGTGAGTCAGCTCCAACTGAACTCTGTCCGAGATGAATGACGAGTCTGTTACCGGAAGCGTCCCAGGTGGCGGCCCGCGGGCTGAGTAAGTCAACCACTATTCGCGCCACCGGAGGATCGACTCGAAACTGATCGGCACGCAAAGCGGTTATTTGGTTAGCTTGCACGGCGATCCGCTTCGAATGTGCCTCTATCCGCGCGTTGGGCAGGTCTATTACCACTCGATCCGGAGAGGTGATGGCTTGAATGGACGGAACCAGCGGTTTGGTGGAAAGAATCTCAACTGCCTGGCCCGCTTGCTCCTGAATAAGCCGGAAGCTTGTGATGGTTGAAGGCGCACCCTTCGCCGCAGCGACGGATGGCGAAGCGCTAGAAGAATGGGGAACGTGCTGAATTGCGGTTCGCGCGCAGAGCGGCATCGCCAGCAGCAACAATACGCATCCAGACCTCGACCATGAATCTGGCCTGAGGCTGGGGCGGGAGGCTGGCCGAAACAATAGAGTATCCGCCGGCAAATCTTTCACTGAAGGGCTCGAGTGTTAGTGCAAACATATCATTTTCACGCTATGGAGGAAGCGAAAAAGGCAGACGTAACCACACCGAACGTACCAGGAACGGATGGGAGAGTAGGACTCGCCTAAGAATCTGCCAGGAATTCGTATTCGTCGATTACAGCCGCGACCGCCATTTTGCTGGCAGCGCCGCCTTCGACGCGTACCACGCGGCCCTTGCAACGCACTCGAATGCTCTCGGTCAGGGTAATTTCGGGTGGAAGAGTCAACGTAAAGTCGATTGGGGAACCGGCAGTGATGGCGGAATCGACATAGAAACAGATGCCGCGAGCGCTTACATCGCGGGTCTGAGCTAATTTCTCATCCTCGCTCTCACCGTAGCGCACGGCTACGGGCAAACGAAGCGTAAAGCGCCGAGTGGCGCGTTTATCTTTTTCTTTCTCCGTCTCGCGTTGCGTGCCGCGTTCACCGTTTTGATCCTGCTGCGCTTCGGCCATTTATCCTCCCGCCGACACCGGGAACCGCAAATAAGCATGTCAAGTAGCGGAGAAGCTGTCAAGGCGGGGAACGAGGTGGGGAACGAGGCGCGAAAGACGATTTGCGAAGTCAGCGCCGATGGCGGGATTGTGTGCGGAACGGTATTCTGGTCTGCCACTCAGTCGGAGGTGTGTTTGCGCGGGTTGAAGGGAAAGCGGGTATTGGTCACGGGCGGCGCAAGTGGTATTGGCGCGGCGACGGCGGCGCGCTTTTTAGAGGAAGGCGCTGTTGTGTGCGTGCTTGATCGCGACGCCAACGGGCGCAAGAAAATAACCGCGGAGTTGCCTGCTTTGGCTGGAGTGCTCGCCGCCGATGTTTCAAATCTCGAAGAAGTCAAAGCGGCCTGCGGCGAGGCGGTGCGGCTTATGGGCGGCGTGGATGTGCTGATCAACAACGCCGGCGTGAGCATCCGCCACAATTTCCTCGATATCACTCCGGAGGAGTGGGACAAAGTGATCGCGGTGAATCTCACCGGCGTCTTCTACATGGCGCAGGCGGCCGCCCGCCACATGATGGAGCGCGGGAGTGGGGTGATTTTGCAGACTGCCTCGACGAACGGCGTGATGGGATACCCATTCTATGCGGACTATAACGCGACTAAAGCGGGAGTGATCGAGCTGACAAAGTCGATGGCCCTGGAACTCGCGCCTAAGATCCGAGTCTGCGCGGTTGCTCCCGGCTATGTGCTCACGCCGATGCAGCGGGCTGAGTATACGGACGAAATGTTGGCGGAAGTGAATCGCAAGATTCCGTTGCGCAGGCATGCGCAACCTGAAGAGATAGCCGCGCTGTTCGCCTTCCTCGCTTCGGACGACGCGCAAAACATTACCGGCCACGTCTATACCTGCGACGGAGGAGAAACGGCGGGAGGCCTCGCAAGCCGCTAGCCATGCAGCTCTCAGGGAAAGTAGCCATCGTCACTGGCGGAGCGTCCGGGATTGGACGAGCTACCGCGCTTCTCTTCGCTCGAGAAGGCGCGTCGGTTGTTGTAGCGGACTTGAAAGCCGATGAGGGCGAGCGGGTTGTCTCGGAGATTCGGCGGTCCGGCGGCAAGGCTCTCTTTCAAGCATCCGACGTCTCAAAGCCTCAGGATTGCTTGCGGCTGGTTGAGGCTGCTGTCGCCGCTTTTGAGAGGATCGATATTCTGTTCAACAATGCGGGTATCATCCGGCGAGCGACGGTGGTTAGCCTCGCAGAAGAAGATTGGGACCTGGTAATGGCGGTGAACGTAAAGTCGATCTACCTTTTGTCGCGCGAAGTGATTCCGCTCATGGCGAAAGCTGGGGGTGGGGCCATCATCAATACGGCATCGGGATGGGGCTTGGGAGGCGGTGAGAAGGCGGCCGTCTATTGCGCATCGAAAGGCGCTGTGGTGCTGTTGACGAAGGCGATGGCGATGGATCACGGGCCGCAGAGAATCCGGGTCAATTGCGTTTGCCCCGGAGATACCGACACAGAAATGCTTCGAGACGAGGCGCAACAGTTGGGAGAGGATAGCGTGCAGTTTGTTGCTGCGTCTGCGAGTCGTCCGCTGGGCAGAGTAGGTTCGCCTGAGGATATCGCGCAGGCTGTCTTATATCTCGCAAGCGACGCGTCGTCGTTTGTCACCGGAACCGCGCTGGTGGTCGATGGTGGCGGCTTGGCGGGAATCTAGATCTCCGAGAGGAAGCGGCGCGATGGATTGATCGTAATTAGTTTTAGCTTTCATTTTTAGCTCTAGCTTTATCTTTTTTATACTTGGGTTTAAATGCCTTCCAAATTAACGACGACGAGCAGCAGAGAAAAATCGCGCAAGTGGTACGAGCGAGCGCAGCGATCGCTGGTGGAAGGGGTCAACTCTCCGTCGCGGGGCGCGGCAGTGTTTTCGCCTGGGCCCGTCGTGCTGGAGCGGGGAGGAGGAACGCGGGTTTGGGATCTCGACGGAAACGAGTACATCGACTTCATGATGTCGTTTGGCGCGTTGATTCAAGGGCACGCCCATCCGAGAATCGTTGAAGTGGCGTCGCAGGCGATCGCCGAGGGCTCGCACTTTGCCGCGGCAACGCCAGCCGAGGCGGAGGCCGCGGAGCGAGTGCTCAAGATGGTTCCGACGGCGGAGAAAGTGCGCTTCGCCAATACGGGAACTGAAGCGACCATGCTCGCTCTGCGTCTGGCGCGCGCGCACACGGGGCGGACGAAATTTCTCAAGTTCGAGGGCCACTATCACGGCTGGTACGACGCTTACTGCCTTAATGGAAACAGCCATCCGGCGCAGCTTCTTGGGCCTCGGACGAACCCCGCGCGCTTCGCCGACTCGGAAGGCATTCCGGCGTCAGTTCTGGACGATGTGGTGCTGGGGCCGTGGAATGACATCGAAACGCTGAAGACGATTCTCCGCGAACACGGCCCAGATCTCGCCGCCATTATCACCGAACCGATCATGGCGAATATGGGTTGCATTCTGCCACGGGAAGATTATCTGCAGAAGGTTTGCGATCTGGCGCACGACTACGATGCGCTTTTCATACTGGATGAGGTCGTGACCGGCTTCCGCTATGCTCCGGGAGGCTGCCAGCAATATTACGGTTTGAAACCGGACCTGAGCACCTTTGGCAAAGCGCTGGGCGCGGGCTTTCCCTTGGGCGCAGTGACTGGCTCGCGGGAGATTCTTGAACGGATGCGCTGGGGTAGCGAGATGGTGCTGCATTACGGAACGTTCAACGGGCATCGGCTGACCATGAAAGTGGTTGCGGCGAATTTAGACTTGCTCATGGCGAACGAAGCGGCGGCTTACGGAAAAATTTACGAAACGGGGAATTCCGCGATCGAAGGTTTACAGGGAATTTTTCGCCGCAGAAAGATCGACGCCATCGTGCAAGGCTTTGGCCCTATGTTCCAGATTTACTTTACCGAGCGCGAGGCCATTCACGACTATCGCGATTACTGCGAATACGCAGACACCGAGAAATATTCGCGCTTCGTTCATGGGCTGCTTGACCGCGGAATTTATATGACGCCCTCGAATGGTCTCCACTGGATTATCTCAACCGCCCACACTGCAGCGGATGTGGAGATCTTATTAGCAGCCGCTGACGACGTTTGCGCGAGCCTCGCGTGACGGTGCGCGAGAACCTGGCGGCCGGTGCTCAGACGATCGTGTTCCTCGGCGGCGGCAGAATTACTTCAGCAATCCTCGCCGGGCTGAAGCTTGTGAAGCACGAGTACAAGCTGCGGGTGCATGATCGCAATCCTGAAAAGCTTCGACAATTAAAAAGACTTTACGCGGTATCGGTTGAGCCAAACCTAGGGCGAGCGATCGCGGAGAGCGATGTTCTCGTCGCTGCCGTTCGCCCCGATGCGATGCGCGAACTTCTCGGCAACCTTCAAGAGTCACGGCCCATCGCGGCTGCCACAGGAGCTAAAGAATTACGGCGTGCTGCGAGGCCGCTCGCCATCAGCCTGGCTGCGGGCGTCCCGCTGCGAACGCTCGGCAAGTATGCCAGCCGCTTCAGGTGGGCGCGAGCTATGCCGAGTCCCGTTGGCCGTTTCGGCAGAGGGCTCACGGCGGTTGCGTTTCCTCACGATTTTTCGCAGAAGGATCGAAAATCGACGAAGGATTTCTTTGCCTTGATCGGTACAGTGGTCGAAATTCCAGAAGCCAAATTTGATGCCTTCACCGTAACTTACTCCAGCAGCCACGGCTATCATGCGCTGGCGGCGTTGGCAGATTCGGCACAGGCGAGCGGCCTTGACCGTAAAACTGCGCTGCTTGCGAGCGCCCACGCTCTGGCCGACGGAATCATCGCTTGGCGGGAGGGCAAGGTTCAGTTGGAAGAATTGATTCAAGAGGCTGCCACCCCGGGCGGAATCGCGGCCGCGACTTTGGCGGCGATGGATGCGTCCGGATATGGAGAGTCGGTGCGACGGGGCTTCTCGGCCGGGCTTCAGCGTGCGCGTGAAAACGCGGCGAAATGATTTCTTAATGATTTCCTCTGGAACCGATGACAAACCGACTACGTACTCGTCTAACAGACTAAACAGGATCGGACTGTGCGCCGGACTATCACACGTCCGTCACGCCTCGGTCACACCCTCGGTCTTACCTCAGTCTTTAATGGAGAATCGATGCGATTTCTAATTCGAATGCTTGCCGTTGCCCTTCTTGTACCGGTCACTTTTGCCGCAGCTTATCCTCCGGCTGATCTGGAAACGCGGCGGAAGGCGCTCAAAGATCTTCTAAGCGAGCGCTGGGAATACACCATGCGCACGAGCCCCATTTACGCTTCGATTCTTGGCGATAAGCGATATAACGACAAGCTTGACGATTTTTCGCAGAAAGCTATTGATGAGGATCTCGAGCAGACGCGGCGTGATCTTGCTTGTTTCGAGGCCATTGACACCACCGGGTTTCCCGATCAGGAGGTGCTGAATAAGCAACTCATGGTGCGAGACTTGCAAATGAGTCTTGATGGGGCTCGCTTTAAGCCGTGGGAAATGCCCGTCAATCAGGGAAACGGCATTCATATCGACGCACCGCAACTTGTCAGCGTGCTGTCGTTTGCGGATGTAAAAGACTACGAAGATTACATTACCCGCCTGAAGGCGCTTCCTGTTTTGTTCGACCAGAATATCGAACAGATGCGCAAGGGGATGGCGGACGGTTTGATGCCGCCGAAAATTCTGCTCAACATGGTGGGGACGCAGGCGAATGGAATCGCAGTGACTCCTACGGAGAAAAGTCCGTTTGCTCATCCTTTTGACAAGTTTCCCGACAAGATTTTAGAAGCTGACCGCAAGCGCCTGCGCGAAGCTGGCCTGGCCGCGATTAAAGATTCGGTTATTCCCGCCTATGTGAAGTTCACCGCATTCGTTCGTGACGAATACGCGCCAAAAGGACGGGCCGAGCCCGGCGCGTGGTCCCTGCCCGACGGTGACGCATGGTATGCCTTCCGGGTGAAAGAAAGCACGACCACCAACTTATCTCCGGCGGAGATTCACCGGATTGGTCTCAATCAGGTCAAGGAAATCGAAGCGCGCATGATCGAGGTGGTACAGAAGCTTGGCTTCAAAGACATGAAGGCTTTTAAAGCCGCGGTCGACGCGGATCCAAAGCTCCACGCACATTCTCGCGAGCAGATTCTCGATCTCTACCGCAAGTACGAAGACCAGATGTACGCCAAGCTGCCACAAATGTTTGGGCGTATGCCGAAATCGAAACTAGAAGTGATGCCGGTCGAGGAGTTCCGGGAAAAAGAAGCAGCAGACGCCTCGTACGTAGACGGAACGCCTGATGGCTCACGCGCGGGGCACATCATGGTGAATACAGGAGACTTTGCCAAGCGAACTCTGCTCTCTCTAGAAACGACTGCATACCACGAAGGCGTGCCCGGCCATCACATGCAGATTTCTATTGCGCAGGAACTGCCGGAACTTCCAATCTTTCGGCAGCACGAATACTACACAGCATTCACGGAAGGCTGGGCGCTGTATTCCGAGCGCCTGGGCAAAGAAGTCGGTTTTTATCAGGACCCCTATAGCTACTACGGGCACTTGCAGGACGATATGCTCCGCGCAATTCGGTTGGTGGTCGATACCGGATTCCACTACAAGCACTGGACCCGGCAGCAGGTCGTCGACTATTTCCACGATCACTCCACCATTGATGAAGTGACGGTACAGAGCGAAACGGACCGCTATATGGGTTGGCCGGCGCAGGCTCTCGGCTACAAGATCGGGCAGCTCGAAATTCTAAAAGATCGACAGTACGCAAAAGATCAACTGGGCGACAAGTTCGATCTCCGGGGCTTTCATGATGAAGTGCTATCAGGCGGGGCCTTGCCGATGGATGTGTTGAGTGCCCGCATCCACGATTGGGTGGGGCGGCAAAAGGCACTGGCATCGACCCGCTAGATTTTCGCGGATGACACAGCGGAAGCTATAATCGGCAGCGATGGGCCGATTCGTTCGAATGCTGCTGCTGGCTCTAGTGCTCTTGACCGTGGCGCTTGTATCGGCCCTGTTGTCAATGCAACTCGCGATCCATGGGCAAGAGGTCGCAATACCAAAAGTGACGGGAATGAGCCCGGCTGAAGCCGAGCGTGCCGGCGCCGCTTCGGGGCTGCAAGTGGTTGTCGAGCGCCAGTTCTATAGTCCCGATATCGCTGAAGGAAAAATCATGACGCAGGTGCCTTTACCTGGCGCGAAGGTTCGCCGCGGTTGGTCGATCCGTGTGGCTCAGAGTCTTGGACCGCAGCGTGTCGCGATTCCCGACGTGACCGGCGGCAGCGAGCGGATCGCAGATCTCAACATTCGCCGACGCGGCTTAACCATAGGCTCGGTTGGCCATCTCAATTTGCCCGATGGAGCGGTCGATCGGGTTGTTTCACAGAGCCCTCCGCCGAACGCGAGTGGAGTCTCCGCTCCCAAAATCAATTTGCTGGTCAGCGACGGCCCGGAGCCTGTGGTCTACGTCATGCCCAATCTCACTGGGCAACCGCTTGGCAGCGCCACCCTGGCGCTGCAGGACTCGGGCATGAAAGTTGGTAGGGTGAGCATTCAGACGTCTCCGCTGCCCTTTCAGCCGCCCTCATCGAATGACGTGCAGGCGGAGCCAGCGCTTCCATCTCTCGGTTCGCAGCCGAGCGCAGCGAGCATGGTCGTCGCTCAGACTCCGTCGCCGGGGCAGAAAATTGTTCGGGGCAGCACGGTTAACTTCGAGGTTCGCTAGCTCCCGAATTCTCGCTCCGGCGTCTCGTTTGTGGCTCCGCCAGGTCTACGCTCTTCGCTCGATCAGAGCGGCGAAGAATCCATCACAGGGGTGGACGCCTGGAATCGTTCTTAGGAAAGGCCCTTCGACGAGGGACGGCCAATTGCCGACAAGGGTTGGCGCAAGGTCGCCCGACGCGCGTAGTCGATCGAGTTCGGGACTGATTTCAAGCACGGCAAAGTTCGTAGAGTCAGCGCACGCGGCTTTAACAACATCTTCGTTTTCTTCCAGTTCGAGCGAACAGGTGGAATACAAAATTCGCCCTTCGATGGTTAATTGGTTCATGGCCGATTTTAGAATGGCAATTTGTTTGGCTTGAAGATCCGCGAGGTCTTCTTGTTTGAGCCGCCATTTTATTTCCGGATTATGGCCGAGAGTCCCGGTTCCGGAGCATGGCACATCGGCGAGTATTCGCTCAAAACGTTCGGAGAAGGGCATGGAACGGGCATCGGCGACGACAATTGACACATTGCTTTCACGCGTCAGGCGCCTCAGCAACCGTGCTCGATGCGGATGCAACTCCATTGCAAGCACCCGCGACCGCGGGTTGCGATTGGCGATCAAAGAAGTCTTGCTGCCGGGTGCGGCGCAGCAATCGAGAATCGTGGCGGCAGTAGTTGCTGGAAGAGCGGCAAGTAACGCAACGAGCTGCGAAGCTTCGTCCTGAATGTAAATGCCTCCGTGACGAAAGCTTTTGGTTTGGGTGACATCTCCTGCGAGCACGCGTCGTGCGGACGAAACGATCTCACCGGGCGATAACGTTACACCCTCGGCGGCGAGCTGCTCTTCAGAGGACATGGAGTGATTGCGAATGCTGAGCGAGGTCGCCGGCACGCTCTGATTCTGGAGACAAAGTTTTCGGACGGCTTCCAGTCCGTAGCGAGTGACCCAGCGCTCGACCAGCCATTCGGGATGGGCCGCATTCCGTGCGAGCTCTGCGGTATCGGCTGAGCTTCCGATTGCACTTCTGTAATCCTCAGCCCCCTTTTTGTCGATCTTCCTCAAGACCGCATTTACAAACGATGCTGCCGACTTTTTCTTCGCCCCCTTCACCAATTCGACGCTTTCGAAGATAGCGGCGCGAGCCGGGACTTTGGAAAGAAACCGCAGCTGGTAGGCTCCGATGCGTAAGGAAGCAAGCACTTCGGGATCGAGGCGCGTCAATTTCTCGGACGACGATGCGCGCACATAGTCATCCAGCAGTGATCGCCAGCGCAGTACTCCCATCAACAGTTCGGTGGTTAACCCGTGATCGCGATTGGAGAGTTTCGAAATCGCATCCGAGTGAAGAAGCTCGCTTGCATAGGAAGCGTCCCGCTCAATTCGCATCAGAATTTGGAAGGCGGCGGCGCGGGCGGGGGAGGCGGGCATGAGGCTAGACCCCGAGGCGATCGCCGGAGCGAGGCCGGTATCCGTTGATGAATTCGGAGGCGGTCATGCGCCGTTTGCCTTCGAGCTGAACTTCGACTAGTTCGAGCGCCGAATCGCTGCCCGCGCAACCGACTAACAACCTTGACCCGTCCACCGCAATTTCTGCAGGTGCGAGCTTCTGCTCCCAGCGAGTCGGGTGCACGCTTCGCGCTTGCATCGTCTTCGCCTTGAAGGTGGTGAAAGCGCCCGGCCAGGGCTGGAATCCGCGGAATCGATTCGACAGATCTTCCGCGCTTCGATTGAAGTCCATCCGGCCATCTTCTTTGGTCAGGATAGGCGCCAAGGTTGCCTGTGAATTGTCCTGGGACGTAGCTCGCACTGTGCCTTGGCTTAGTCGTGTGAGGGTATCGATCATAAGCGCAGCGCCTTTCGACGCGAGTTTCGGCGCGAGCGTCTCAGAAGTGTCCGTCGTCTCTATTAGAAGTTCGTCTTGCAGAAGTATGTCGCCGGTATCAAGGCCGGCATCGATGCGCATGGTGGTCACGCCAGTTACCGATTCGCCGTTGGCAATCGCCCACTGAATGGGCGCAGCGCCGCGATATTTTGGGAGAAGCGACGCATGCAGATTAAGATTTCCGAATCTTGGGAGGTCGATCATCCACTGGGGAATGATGCGCCCGTAGCCGACGACAATGATAGCGTCGGGCGCAATGGCGGTGAGGCGGTCGCGAAACTCCGCGTTGTTTTTGATCGCTTGCGGTTGAATGACATCGAGCCCGAGACGCGCCGCCGATTCTTTGACTGGGGAAAACGCTAGTTCCATTCCGCGTCCGCGAGGCCGGTCGGGTTGAGTGACGACCAGCGGGATCGAGTGCCCGACTTCGGCGAGCCGCTCGATCGTGGGAACGGCGAATCGGGGAGTTCCGCAGAAGACTAGATTCATGGGGCTCGACGTCGATGCTTTGCGGCAGTGCCGCACTCCTCCTTTAATACAAGACAACCCGGCCGATTGGCTACCACTCGCCCGCTTTCACGAGCTTTTTGATTTTCCGCTTGATGAGGTCGCGCTTGATTCCGCTGATATGCGAGATGTAGAGCTTGCCGTTAAGATGGTCGGTTTCATGCAGAAAAGCGCGGGCCAGAAGCTCTTCGCCGGTGTGCTCGAAAGTCTTGCCGGTCAAATCCTGGGCGCGAATGGTGACAATTTTGGCGCGCGTAACATCCTCGCGAAATTCCGGAATGCTCAAGCATCCTTCGCTGCTGCGTTGACGGCCTTCTTTCTTGATGATCACGGGATTGATCAATACGAGCTTGGCGTCGGGATTTTCCTTAAAAGTCACGTCGACGACGGCGATGCGTTTCGAGATGCCGATTTGCGGCGCGGCTAAGCCGACCCCTCGCGCGGCATACATTGATTCGAACATGTCGTCGGCGAGTTTCTTGAGTTCCTCATCAAACGTCGTGATGTCCGCTGCCGGCGTTTCAAGTACGGGATCGCCGAATTTCACGATAGGAAAAATCATTCTTCTTAGAAATTCTTTAACTGGTCAAGATAACCTGCAAAATTTCGTTTCGTCTCTTTCATCGAATCGCCACCGAATTTCTCAATCGCACAACGCGCCAGGGTAAGCGCCACCATAGCCTCACCCGCGACGCCCGCTGCCGGGACCACGCACACATCCGAACGTTCATACGCGGCCTTCACGGGTTCACGCGTGGCAAAATCGACCGATTGCAGTGGACGCCTCAGGGTTGAGATCGGTTTCAGGTATCCGCGAACTCGAATGTCTTGGCCATTCGAAACCCCACCCTCGATTCCCCCGGCGTTGTTGCGGGTGCGCGTGAAGCCTGAGAATCCGGATGCTTCCTGATATCCAATCTCGTCGTGCACTGCCGACCCGGGCGAATGCGCCGCTTGGATTCCGCTGCCAATCTCGACCGCCTTCACCGCCTGAAGTGACATCACGGCGGCCGCCAGCAGCGCGTCTAGTCGTTCATCCCACTGCACGTAACTTCCGAGGCCGGGTGGAACTTTGTGCGCGACGACTTCGAAAACTCCGCCTACCGAGTCGCCGGTCCGGAGAACCTTGTCGACTTCGGCTTTCATTTTTTGTTCGGCTTCGGGATCGGTGCAAGAGAGTAAGACCTCAGGCTTCCGTGACAGCGGCTCAATGTGCTCCCATGCAATCTCGCGATCCGCAATTGACGCGGCACCCACGGCAATGACATGACTCAAAACTTCCATCCCAAGCTCGCGCAAAAACAATTTTGCGAGCGCTCCAATCGCCACTCGCGCGGCAGACTCGCGGGCCGAGGCGCGTTCGAGCACGTAACGCGCCTCAGTGAAATCGTACTTCAACGCTCCGGCAAGATCGGCGTGCCCGGGCCGCGGCGATGCCACCCGCTTGTGCTTCTCGGGATCGCCGCTCTCCACCGGCAGCGACTCTTTCCAATTCTGCCAATCGCGATTCTGGAGGGTTACAGCAATCGGCGAGCCGATGGTCTTGCTATGCCGCACTCCCGACAGAAAATGCGCTTTGTCGGTTTCGATTTTCATCCGGCCGCCGCGACCAAAACCTTGCTGGCGGCGCCAAAGCTCGTGATCGACAAATTCCTGATCGATGATCAGTCCGGCGGGAAGTCCAGAAAGAAACGCAACCAGGGCTTCGCCATGTGATTCTCCGGAGGTGAAATAGCGCAGCATGTGGCAGGGGCATTGTAAATGGAATGGGTGGGGATTGGGCAGTTGCCGAGGCGCTTGCGACCATACAATTCGGGGTAAGCAATGGACTGCGACCGATGAACTGCGCCTAAAATGAGCGCGGATTAAGATGACTGCGGCCTACACCGATAATGCTTTTACCAGCGAGGCAAGGTCGGGAACTGTGAGATCAGGCTTCGTGTCGTCCTCGCTAGCGGTTGAGCGTATGACGGCTCCGACGCCGGGCCTGGCGGACCTTCGATTGACCCACGCGGTCGCGATGCCAAGCGACTTTGCGGGAACGACATCGTGATAGACACTTTGCGCGGCATGCAGCAGTTGATCTGAAGTAATGCCCATCGTGGTAAGGGCGAGTTGGAAATTGTTGAGAGAGGGTTTGTAGCTTCGTGCCTGCTCTGCGGTGATCACTGCGTCAAAGTCAACTTCGAGATGTTTGCGGGTATCCGCGAACAGCGAGTCATCGATGTTCGAGATGATGACGAGCTTGTAAGTCTTCTGGAGTTGGTGGAGCGCCTCGACCGTGTCCGCAAAGGGACGCCAATTTGGAATCGATTCATGCAACGAGCGCTGTTCAGATTTGCCAGCGTCGAAATCAAATTTGTGGGCGAAGCTGGCCACAACGCATTCCAGAACCTCGCGATACGTGCGGTAGGAGCCGCTCTCAGCTTCCGCTTCGAATTCGGCATAGAGTTCGAGAATGGAGGCGTCGGATAAAAGATGGCCGTGCTTGGCAAGAATGTTTCTTATGACGGGAACGATTCCCGCCTCCCAGTCGATCAGGGTTCCATAACAATCGAAGCTGATCGCTAGAAGGCGGGAACGATTCATAGAGGAATGAATTCCGGGGCCCGCGTGCTCGTACGCGTTCGGTTGCGTTTCAGTTTTCTCCGGTGACTTACCGGCCTTGCGAAAGCTGCAACGATGACTTTAATTTGAAACTGAGCGCCGACTCGGCCGGGAACGTGATCTCGCCGTTTCCGGTGAGGGCCGACCCGCCGACTCCTGCACCCGCGCCCGCTGCCGCTCCGATGGCGGCGCCCTTGCCTCCGCCGGCAATGCCGCCAATGATGGCGCCGAGAGCGCCGCCTCCGCCGGTCATGACGGCAGTGCGTTTACCCTTTCCCTTTAGTTGTGTCGTGAGCGGAGAGGTCGATATTCTGCGTTCAGAGCCATTGACGTTGACCGACGTCAGCTGAAGTTCCAACAAAGCTCCGCCTTTGAAACGGCCCAAAGGTTTCGCGTCGACCACGGTTCCTCGGACGGTCGAGCCTCGGGGAATAACAGGATTTCCATCGACCGTGATATCGCGAGACAAGGTTGCCCGAAAGCTTTGCCCGGGAGTGCTGATCTTTGATCCCAAGGCCTCGCCCAGCCTAATGACGAGTTTAGTACCGCGAGGCACAACGACGGGCTGGGGCTCAGGCGGCGGAGCATTATTTGCGTTCGTGCCCTGCGCATTGCTGCTTGAATTCATGTTGTTCGCGCCGGATGCGTTCGGTCCGGAATTATCAGACCCGGCTGCATTGGAGCCTGCGGTATTTGAGCCGGCAGTATTTGAGCCCGCAGTATTCGAGCCGCTCGTATTTGATCCAGCTGCGTTTGATCCGCTTTGATTTTGTTGGTTCTGATTGGCAGAGTTGGCCGAGTCATCTGATTTCTTTGCGCAACCGGCAAGGCCAGCCAACAAAATTGCAGTCAGACATACAGCGCGAAAATTCATAATTTCAATCCCAATACACAGATTTAATGAGGAATACCCGACCCTGAATCTACGCGGAGCGGCCGCGAATATGCAACCCGTTAATGCCGATCGAAAAAGTTCTAGGACTTCTCTTCGATCACGAGCGCAACCTCCGAAGTGATTTCATCAGCATGGCTGAGGCTGGCAGCCGGTTCCGAAGCCTCGGCCGGCGAGGAATCGAGCTTTGGGGAATCGAGGTTTGGGGATTCGATCTTCAGGGATTCGATCTCTGGGGAATCGATCTTGGCTGCGGCCGGCTTTTCGCCTTCCATGAATCTCTTTGAATTGAGAAGCGGCCTACCCATAGAGGCGTTATAGCTTGTCCACGGGCCTTCGAAGTCAGCCTCGCGTTCGAACTGAGCCCGCATCGCTTCCATTTTTGAGTCGAGATCATCGAGATAGTGCAAGAGGAGAGCTTCGGGAAACATCGGCAGCTTGGGTGATCCAAAATCATATTGCCCG
>JANYKL010000063.1 GCA_025361625.1 Acidobacteriaceae bacterium | reverse complement strand
CCCGCGATTATCTTTTGGCTGCTAACTTCCGCTATAGCGAGGCGACATTCTCTTCATATGTAAAGTTTTTGCAGGAATCTGTTGTCCTGAGGATGCAAGAGCTATGGATCCTGATTTCAGCGATGAAGATTGTTTTGCTTGAAGAGATAGCCGAGCATGGCTCTCGCCTGCGGGAGAATCCGTCAACCGGCCTTAACGCTGACGACCTGGTCAACAGTCTCATCGAGATTAAGCAAACAACGTGGAAGCTTGTCATAGAACCGCTCATTGTGTTCGATCAAGTGCTGCGACAAGATCCAGTTGGCGCATACGCGCGTATGGATTATGACAGTCGCGAACTTTACCGGAACAAAGTCGTTGATATTGCGGACCACTCCGACTGCCCTGAAATCAAAGTGGCGCAGTGTGCTCTCGACCTCGCTCGCGAAGCGCATCGGCACACCGACTCCAATCCACGGCTGACTTTGCGTGATTCGCACGTCGGCAATTATTTACTGGCAGAGGGCGCTTCCACGCTGGAACAAAAGACACGATTTCGCCCGCCGTTTGGAGAGCGTGTTCGTAGTTGGTTGCGCAGGCATCCTGACGATTTTTATCTGCCCGGCATCGCGGTACTGACTTTCGCGATGGTGTCGGGAGTAGTGCTGCTTCTCACCCATCCTTCCACGCCTCTTAGCCTGATTCTTCTTTCCTTGGCGGCGGTGTTGCTGCCGGCTTCGCAGAGTGCGGTGCAAATCATGAATTATTTGGCGACCATGATGATCCCCGCGCAGATTCTTCCGAAAATGGACTTCAGCGATGGGTTGCCAAATGATTGCGTAACCTTGGTCGCGATTCCGACCATGTTGATGAACGAAAAGCAGGTGCGAAGGTTAGTCGATGCACTTGAAGTGCGCTTTCTCGGAAATAAGGACCCGAACCTTCATTATGCCCTGCTGTCAGATATGCCCGATTCTCCCTCGCAGCCGGAGGAAGATACTACGTTGCTGGCCTACGCTTCTCAGCTTATTGAGCGATTGAATCAGAAATACTCCGGCCAAGGTGGGTCGTTTTTTCTCCTGCATCGCCACCGCGTTTACAATCCGCGCGAGCGCGTGTGGATGGGTTGGGAGCGGAAGCGCGGCAAGCTGATGGACCTGAACAACTTGTTGCGCGGGCAGTTCGACAGTTTTCCCGGGAAAGTGGGCGACCTTTCCATTCTGCCGACGGTGCGCTTTGTGATCACGCTCGACTCGGACACCGATTTACCTCGGGGATCGGCGAGCCGCATGGTGGGCGCCCTTGCGCACCCCTTAAATCAAGCGATCATCGACCGAGAGCAGGGAATTGTTGTCGCCGGTTATGGCCTGCTGCAGCCGCGGGTCGGAGTGAGTGTTCAAAGCACGGCAAGATCACGGCTCGCTACAATCTACTCGGGCCAGACGGGTTTTGATATTTATAGTCGCGCGGTTTCGGATGTGTATCAGGACCTCTATGGCGAGGGAAGCTTTATCGGCAAAGGAATCTACGAGGTCGATCCGTTGCATAGCGTTTTGCACGGGCGCTTCCCGCGCAATGCATTGCTAAGTCACGATCTGATCGAAGGCGCTTATGTGCGAGCAGGGCTGGCCAGCGACATTGAAGTAATCGAAGATTATCCTTCGCACTATAGCGCTCATAACCGGCGCAAACACCGCTGGCTGCGCGGCGATTGGCAGATTACCGAATGGCTTTTGCCGCAGGTTCCGGACGAATCAGGCCGCAAGGTTCCGAACCCGCTGTCAGCTATTTCCCGTTGGAAAATTTTAGACAACCTGCGACGAAGTCTTGTCGAGCCAGCCCTCTTTCTTTTGTTCGTGTTTGCCTGGACCTGTCTGCCGGGCCGCCCGCTTTACTGGACGCTCGGGGCTATCGTAATCCTCTTCCTCCCCGCGTGTGTCCAATTAGTACTCGATTTTTTGCGCGCCCTCATTTTCTCTCGCCGTTCTGCGATCCGTGACGCCTTCGATGGCTTCGTGAATACAAGTATTGCCAATTGCTTCACCGTCACATTTCTGGCGCATCAGGCTCTGTTGTCCCTCGATGCAGTGGTGCGCACCACAATTCGCCGCATGATCACCCGTGAGCGGCTCTTAGAGTGGGAGACGGCAGCCGAGGCCGAAGCGTCCGGCGACAAGCGCACGATGCTTGACATCTATTTAAATTGGACGCCTGCGCTCTCCCTCGTTTTGCTCGGTATCGTACGGCTTGCCAAGCCTAATGCGATCAAGACCGCGTTGCCTGTTCTTCTGTTATGGACGGTTAGCAAACCGATCTCGGTGTGGCTTAATCGGCCGCCTCGTGCTCCTCGCAGGCAAGAATCCGAAAGCAACCGTTGGCTGTTGCGAACAACCGCGCTCAGGACATGGCGTTATTACGCGGAATTCAGCACCGAGCAGCATCACTGGCTCATCCCTGATAACGTGCAGGTTGGAGCTGAAGGATTAAAGGTTGCAGCGCGCGTCTCCCCCACTAACATGGGATTCCTGTTGAACGCGCGACAGGTCGCTTGTGAGTTTGGATACACAACTCTCGAAGAATTCGCCCAGAGTACGCTGCGAACACTAGAAAGCTTTTCGCGGATGCAGAAGCATCGCGGGCATCTGCTCAACTGGTACGACACGGAAACATTGGCGCCCCTTCCTCCCGCTGTGGTCTCAAGCGTTGATAGCGGAAATTTGCTGGCCTCGCTCTGGACGTTGCAGCAAGGCACTCTAAAACTTCTAAGCGAGCCACTGCTGTCGATGGAACTGCGTGAAGGCATCCTTGACAACCTCTACCTCGTGACCAGCCTCGGGGCGCTGCCTCGCCGGAAGTTTTCCTCCATAGAAAAGTCACTGCGGCAGCCAGGGTGGCTACAGTTCGTTTTGACTCTTTCGGACACTCTTTTAGAGGAGATTAATCCGCAAATCTCCCGTGCTAAGCATGCCGCGGAAGCGCACTGGTTTCAGGTGCAAGCGGAATTTCGTGTCAAACAGATTCGCAGAATGGTGCAGCGATACTCGCCATGGCTCCTTCCGGAGTTTGTTTCATTAGAGCAAACATCAGCCGTTCGACTGCGGCCGAAAACGACACCCAGCTTGGAAGAAACGCCGTCATTTATCGATGGTCTGGCTGAACAACTAAGAAGTCCGACTACGGTCAATGCAAGCGAAGAGAATAGGGCGCTGGCGCAAAAACTTCTAGTACTTCTATCCGAGGCCCGCTCGAACGTCGGCGCCTTGATAGAGGATCTGAGACGGATTGAGGAGCAGGCAGGAAAATTTGCGGATGAGATGGATTTCGAATTCCTTTTTAATCGCAAGCGCGGGCTTTTGTCGGTCTCTTATGAAGTAGACAAGCGCCACTTGGTCGCATCGTGTTATGACCTCTTATCAAGCGAGGCTCGCATCGGATACTTTGTTGCAATCGCAAAAGATGACATTCCTCAAGACGCCTGGTTTCACCTGGGCCGAGCGCCCTTTGAAGACGAAGGATTAGTAGGCATGCTTTCCTGGACCGGTACGATGTTCGAGTACCTAATGCCGACGCTGTGGATGCGCCTCTATCCGAACACTCTGCTCGAGCGTTCGTCGATCGCAGCCGTAAAAGTGCAGCAAGCTTATGCCGATCACAAGGGAGTTCCGTGGGGAATATCTGAATCCGCATGCGCGCGTCTTGATGATTCCGGCAACTACAGTTACTTCGCCTTTGGCGTACCTGAGCTTGCGATTCACAAGCCGGAATTCGGCGGCCCCGTGGTTTCGCCCTATTCAACCATCCTGGCCCTACCACTTGACCCTGTTGCGGCGTTGAAAAATTTGCGCATGATGCAGCGTAAGCGCTGGGCTGGAGACTACGGCTATTACGAGGCCCTCGACTTCAGCCCTTCGCGCCACCATTCGCCGCCGCGCAATCCGCAATTGGTCCGCTGCTGGATGGCGCATCACCTGGGCATGAGCCTGTTGTCGATCGCAAATTATTTGCGCAGTGAAGTAGTACAAAACTGGTTTCACAGCGATCCGCGAGTGCGGGCTACCGAATTATTGCTGCAGGAAAAACCTGCAAACCATCCCACAGTGAAACGCGCTGCAAGCGCCGATTAAGAGCCTCTCTCAGTCTGCCGGCGGCGGCTGGTAGATCCTCCAACCTTGAGCCGTTGCCAGTTCTTTTAGATTGGGATTCGGGTTAATCGCAAATGCGTGCTTCGCCATGGTCAGCATCTCCCGATCCCAAATGGCATTGCCAAAGGCACAATCCGGCTGCACGGCGAGCACCGAGCGAAGCGCCTCGGCCTTACCCGGACCACTCGGAACCCGGATTAGGCGGTCCGTAATAACGCCGTGCTCGACGGCAACTTCAGCGGCGAGAATATGATCTTGCGCGATCCCAAAGCTGCGCATTCCGGAGCGGATGATCCATTGATTTGAGGAAGAAACGGCCCAGACGTCGCATCCCGACGCGCGCAGGCGGCCCACCAGTTCGCGCATCTCGGGAAAAATACTATTCGCGATGGCGGCTGCGAAAAACATGTCGCACGCTCGCTGCACAACTTCTTCACGAAGACCGCGATGCATGGTAACCATTTCTCCGCACATCACAGCTTCCGTGACATTACCCGCGCGGTAGTCGGCATAGCGTGGGCGGGCCCATCGAATCACCTCGTCTGATACAAGCTTATTGTTCAGTTCCCATGAAAACAATCCTTCTCCGACGTCCCCAGACCAGAGTGTGCCGTCGCAATCAAATGCGGCGATTGTTGGTTTGAGTTTGAGCACGCTTTCGACAAATTCCGATTGAACGGCCGTAAGGCTTGGCGTCATTTAGCAACCTTTAATGTGGCGAACTTATAGGGTAAATAGGTGCGATTTAGTCAGAAGCGAAGCATATTGCTCTGGAGTGTCTACGTTGACAGACACTAACGGATCGTCAACCGCAAGGTATTCGATTGTGTTCTGGTTCGCGTGCTCGACTTCGCGCGCGTTGCCTGTTTCGGGCGCTGTTAAAAACGCTTCGATCATCTCGCGTCCTGCCAGAATCGGGTGTCCGTGCTTCCCTTGATATTCGGGAATCACTGCCCATTTGTTTGCGCTGGTGGCTTCTTGAAAAGCTGATTTGAGAGTCCACAGCGTTTCCGCCCGAAGGGGAGGACGATCAACAAGAGTAATGAACGTATTGTCGTATCCACGATCCAGAGCGTGCCGCAGACCAGTTTGCAGAGAGCTAAATTGTCCCCGCTCAGGCGAAGGGTTAACGACCAGAGAACCCCCATGCGCGCCAGCGATGGGAGCGAGCAGGTGTTTGTTCTTCCCCGCTACCACTAAAACCAGGTCGCAGTGCCCCATGAACAGCCGTATTGTGGCCGAAAGAAAAGTCTCAGAAGAATTGGAAGATAGCGATTGGCTTGGATAAGAAAGCAGAGCTTTGTCGCGTCCCATGCGCGATGATTCGCCTGCGGCGAGGATAATTCCGCAATATTTTGGACCGGCCACCATCAGGCGACAATAGCAAAGTGCTCAGTATCTGCCAAGCTTCGGCCCGTGAACGGCGGCGCCAGCCTGATCTTCAAGATCGACAGACAAGTTGTGAATTAAAATTTATGAAAAAGTCGGTAGCTTTATGAGGTCGTCGTTGGGAACACGCTCAACTGCGTGTCCGGCCTTGCGCCATGCTCGCAGGCCACCGGAGATTACGAAGACTTTAGATCCTAAATCTTGTAGTTGACGCGCCACCCGGGCGCTGGTCGCTTCGCGCTGTCAAGTGCAGTAGAGATAAATCTCGCGGTCCTTGGGGAGGTTCTTCACTTCTTCCACCAGATTGCTGGGCTCAATGCGGATCGAACCAGCGATGCGCTCGGAGTCAGCGTCGTAATAACCGTGGCTGCGGACGTCCACGACTAACATATTCGCTGCCGCGTCGGATGCCAATCTCTTGGCAAGTTCCTCCGCTTGCACCCGAGGAATGACATCCAACTGCCGGTACTTTTGATAGAGCCAGACGCGGTAAATGATGTAGGCGACCATTCCTACAGCGAAGATCACCTCGGCCACGAAACCAGCGGAACGCAAGCCGCGCGTAATGGCGCGCAGAAAATCGCTAAAAATGTAACCGGCAACGGAGTAAGCTCCGACGTAAAGCACCGCCCCCGCGGCGTCATATTGTAGAAAATCACTGAGCCGCATTTTCATGCTGCCAGCCAAAGGCGGAGACATGGTATTGATGCCGGGGATAAATTTCGCGAAAAGCAATGTTTGCTTGCCACGGCGATAGAAATATTCAGCGGAACGCAAAATGCAGGTCTCGGGATTCGCCGATAGGCGACACAGAAAGCCAAGCAATGCCCAGCCGCTGACCTTTCCCATGAAGTACAGCACGACGTCCCCGGCCACCAGGGCGAGAACGCCGACGGCCATTACGATGTAGAGATTTAACTCTCCGTAGGCGGCCACGGCGCCGGCCGTAAGCATGGCCAACGCGGCAGGAAGTGGCACACCCAAAGCCTCCGCCAGGCAGACGATTGCCAGAAAAAAATAGCCGTGATGCGCGATGGACGAAATCAAATCTGACATTGCTTTAAACCTGTTCTGTATGATGCTCGGCTGCGGGGCGCAAGATGAAAGTCCGCCGAGAACTCATCCTGTCCACCAGCTCACAGCAAGCGTACGAATACAGCTAGAGTCAAGATGAAAATTGTGAAGAGATAGTTTCATTTATTCCAGGAAGGGAGCCGTGCCGGTGGAAAGTGTCGTTGTATCAACCTTTCCCGATCGCCGCGAAGATCTGCCTTTCGGCGGCGCTCAGGTGCCTGCGCTGGTGAATGGGAGATGCGAAATGCTAAATATTGCAATGAAAAATTAAAAGAGCAATCGAGCTATTTCTCTCGGGCCACAACAAAATCCGGAGCCCACAACAGGGCGCGTTTAATCTCCGAGTCCGGAAATGTGCAGATGGCGTTGCGCGCCGATTCCGCGTAACGGGTCGCTTCCTGGGTCGCGAAATCGAGCGAGCCATAACGATGCAGGATCGTAAGAATGTCTTCGTGCGTGACGCCGTTGAACGCCCGCTCGGTAAGAATGGTTTCAATCTGGCGGCGTTCAGCGGCAGTGCAACGCTCCATCGCGTGGATGACCGACATCGTCGCCTTGCCCTCACGCAGGTCGCTGGCGACCGGTTTGCCTAAAATGCTTTCGGATGCCGTAAGGTCGAGCACGTCATCCACAATCTGGAATGCCAGGCCCAGTTGTCGTCCGTAAATTCCAAGCTGCTCTTCTTCTTCCTCGGTTGCTCCGCCTAAAATTCCTCCAACGCGCATGCTCACTGAAAACAAGCAAGCGGTCTTTCGGTAAATCAGGTCGAGATGTTCGTCGAGAGAGATCGGCTTGCCGAGTTTCTCCATTTGCAGCAACTCACCCTCAACCATCTGCTGCGTCAACTCGATTAGCACGTCAAGAATACGGAAGTTGCGCTCCTGCACCGCGATTCTGAAGGCCTGCATGTAAAGCCAGTCTCCGGCGAGAACGCACATTGAATTGCCCCACTGCGTATTTGCGGCGGGCCGCCCGCGGCGGAGTTCCGCCTCATCGATAATGTCGTCATGAACCAGAGTGGCGGTGTGAATTATTTCCACAACCGAAGCGAGACGGATCGCGCCTTCGCCTTTGTAACCCAATAACTTCGCCGAAAGCAGAAGAAGTGCTGGACGAATACGCTTGCCGCCGCCCGCCCGTAGATACTCCCCAATCTCGGTAATGGCTGCGACATTTGAGACTGTGTCGCGGCCAAACTGTTCTTCGATGGCGACGATGTCATCGCGCAGAAGTTCAAAGATCTCTTTCCCGTTAATGGAGGTGGTCGTAGCCAAGTTCCTCAGTTGCTCCGGTAGTTCGTAAACTGCAAATCGATGCCGAAGTCCTGTTGCTTGACCATGGCGATCACTTCCTGCAGAGTATCGCGATCTTTACTGCTGATGCGCACGACGTCGGCCTGAATGGACGCCTGCGCTTTCTTCTTCGAATTCTTCACCAGTTTGACAATCTCCCGCGCCTTCTCGATCGGGATGCCTTGCTGCAGAGTGATCTTCTGTTTCACCGTGCTTCCGGCAGCGGTCTCCAGGGAACCGTAGGTTAAGCCCTTCAGCGATACCCCCCGCTTCACCAGTTTCTGCTGGAAGACGTCGTTGACGGCCTTCAATTTATATTCATCGGCCGAGTGCAGCATGATGGCGTCCGTACCTTCCATCGCTATCTGCGATTTCGAATCCTTCAGATCGAAGCGTGTACTGACTTCTTTCATCGCCTGCTGAATGGCGTTGCCAACCTCGGCGAGATCGATTTTGCTGGCGATATCGAAACTGTTGTCGGGCATGAAGGCGATCTGCGCGACCGGCTTGAAGCTTTACCGTCGCATACTCTCATGTTTATTCACGGCGAAACGAGAATCACTCGGATCTCCGAGCGCACTGATCGCTCATTTCAATCGTGTACTTGAGAGGGTAACAGAAGAGACATCGACTGCGAAACGATACCGGCCAACAGAACAAGTCGGTAGCTTAAAAACCGAGCAACTTTGTGCCCGCACGAAAAATTCCGCTCATTGAAGGGGCCCAAAGAAAGCTCGCAGAGCGGAGATTTAACTCTTCAGGAGATCGTTACTCCGAAAAATCTGCAAAAGTTTTGCGCGGTCATAGCGCCGATCGTTTCCGCCTCGAGGTCGCGTAATTCTCCGATCTGCTCGGCAATTCGTATAACGAAAGAAGGTTCGTTACGTTTTCCGCGATGCGGAAGCGGGGCCAGGTAAGGGCAATCGGTCTCGATGAGCATGCGATCCAACGGCACAACGCGCGCGGCGTCTCGTATATTTTGAGTTTTCGGGAAGGTGATGTTGCCGGCGAATGAGATCATGAACCCGAGGTCAAGCGCCCGCTTCGCGTGAGCCACTGTCCCGGTGAAGCAGTGCAAAATGCCGCCAAGGCCGGTGGGACGCCAATAGCGGACAATAAGCTCGAAAAAATCGGTCCATGCATCTTCACTATTATCGGACGGGCGGCAATGAATGATGATGGGCAGTTTCGAGTCATGCGCCAGTTGCATCTGCCTGGTAAAGACGGCTTGCTGAATGGCTCGAGGCGAGTGCTCGTAAAAATAATCCAGCCCAATTTCTCCCCACCCAATAACTTTCGGATTCCTCGCCCAATCGAGCATCTGCTGGTCGCTTGCTTCAGAGGCGAGACTTGCCTCGTGAGGATGAACTCCGACGCTTGCCCAGATCCGTGGATACTCATGCTGCCCGTCATATTTTTCAGCCAGACGAATGCCACAATCGGCAGTGGCCGGGCCTTCGCCATTGCCGATCGCGAGATACCCAGCGATCCCTACCCGTTTCGCCCGCTTGAGAACTTCTTCACGGTCGCCTTCGTAGCGATCACCTTCGAGATGGGCGTGAGAATCTATAAACATGTCGTTGCGATAGAGGCAAGTCCTGCCCTCGGTCAGCCAGTATCGCCGTAGGCATCGAGTTCGCGCAACGGCCTATGCTATGCTGCGCATAATTTATCTTTCCGAGCTATCGTCTCGGAGCTATACAGTAAAGTTCAGGTTTCTGATTGCGGGTGCCGCTGTGCTCGTCGAACTTCGACTTGAAAATTACGCTGTCATCGATAATGCGGTGATTGAATTCGCCTCGGGCTTGAATCTGCTAACGGGCGAGACAGGGGCCGGGAAGTCGATTTTGATCGACGCACTTGGACTCTTGCTCGGCGAGAAAGCCTCCGCCGATGTGATTCGAACCGGCGCGGAGCGGGCTGTAGTTTCGGCTGTGTTTGAGAGCGACGGGCCGGCGGCTCTCGCCATTGAAGAAATTTTGGAAACTAATGGTTTGGATGTAGAAGATGGCTCTCTGATCTTGCGGCGGGAGATTGCCGCAGGCGGAAAAGCGCGAGTTTTCGTCAATAACCAACCTGCAACTGTTTCTGTCCTCAAGCAAATGGCCCGGCATCTGGCTATCATCCACACGCAAAATGAGACGCTCGCGAATTTCGACGCGGCTGCCAGGCAGGAATTGCTCGATGCCTTCGCCGGGATCGAACTAAAAGAAACCGCAGCCTCTTTTGATGCCTGGAAGCAAATTAGCAATCGCATTCGCGAACTGGAACAAGATGAGCAGGATCGCGCGCGTCTTTTGGACTTATGGACTTTTCAGACTCGCGAAATCGAAGAGGCTCGATTGAAACCCGGAGAAGACGAGACCCTTGAGGCGGAAAAACGGGTCCTCGCGAACGCGGAAAAAATCTACGGCGCCGCCATCAATGCCTTTGATCTACTCTACGAAGGTAGTTCGTCTACTTCGTCGAGCTTGCGCGGTGCACAGAGGCACGTTGAAGAGCTTGTGCGCTACGAGCCTAAATTTCAGGAAGCACTCGACGCACTGGAGTCAGCCCGAATCAGCGTTGAGGATGTGGGCGCGACGCTGCGTGACTACGCGGGTGGCATCCAGGCTTCTCCCGAACGCCTCGCGGAAATTGAAGAGCGGTTAGCGCTTCTTGATCGACTTAAAAGAAAATATGGTCCCACGCTTGACGCGGCGATTGCATTCGGGGCTGAGGCCGGCCGGAAAGCTTCAGAGATGGAAAATAAAGATCAGGTGCTGATCGAACTTCGCGCGTTGCTGGCGACGGCTGCCGATTCATACTTGAAGTCAGCGCGCACAGTTTCCCGCAAGCGAAGCGAAGCCGCTCGCAAGCTCGAGAAATCGGTTGAGGCCGAGATCAATGATCTGGCCATGCGTGCGAGCTTCCGGATCGCGATAGAAGAAAACGAAGACGAAACTCGTTGGACGGCGTCCGGAATCAATCAGGTCGTTTACAAAATTGCGACGAATGCTGGAGAAACAATGCGCCCTCTGGAGCAGATTGCCTCCGGAGGCGAACTCTCGCGAGTCATGCTTGCCCTGAAAGCGAGTGTTGAGGCGGGCACAACTTCTTCAGGAAAGAAAAACGCCGCCGCCATGCAGCGTACCCTCGTTTTCGACGAAATCGATACCGGCATCGGAGGAGGAGCCGCGGAGGCTGTGGGAAAGAAGCTGAAAGCGTTATCCAAAGCGAACCAAATCCTTTGCGTGACTCACCTGCCGCAGATCGCGACCTTCGCCGACCATCACTATGTAATCGTTAAGCGAGAAACGGCTGGGCGCACGAAAACGGTTGTCCACCAAATTACTGGAAATGAACGAACCGAAGAGGTGGCCCGCATGCTTTCGGGAGCGAAACTTACCGACACCTCGCGCCGACACGCAGATCAGATGATCAAAGCAAACGCCTGAGGCGGAAATCGCGTCCCACTTTCGTGCGACCGTGACGGGCAAATCTCCAGGCGGGGCAGGTCGCCCCATTCGGGCCGTATTTCCTCCCATCCGCTGCTAATCCCAGCCGCCTCAGTGGCTTACGTTGACTCGGGGTATACATTTCGATACCCTTTAATCATCGTTATATACCCAGCAATCGATACGTGTACCCTTAGAGTGAGGGATGAATTTGTATAAGACTGCTAATTCAGAAGGTAAAACATTACTGCTCCTAAAGCCGCGCGGATTCTGCGCCGGGGTAGTGCGCGCAATTGATATTGTGCGGATCGCGCTTGAGGCATTCGGGCGCCCGATCTATGTGCGAAAAGAAATTGTCCACAACCGATTCGTAGTGGAAGAGTTGCAGCAAAAAGGTGCGATCTTCGTCAATAGTGTTGACGAAGTGCCGGAAGGTGAGCGCGTGATCTATAGCGCCCACGGCGTCTCTCCCGAAGTGCGTGAAGCCAGCAAGAAGCGCAGCCTGCGCGTCATTGACGCGACCTGCCCGCTGGTCACCAAGGTTCACGTTGAGGCCGTGAAGTTCGCGAAAGAAGGGTATTCGCTCATTCTGATCGGGCATCGCGACCACGACGAAGTGATTGGCACGCTTGGCGAAGCCCCGACCGTTACTCAGGTCGTTGGTTCTCCTGCGGAAGTGGACTCGGTGATGTTACCCGATCCTGATCGTGTGGCTTACCTGACCCAGACGACGCTTAGCTTGGACGAGACTCGCGACATTATTGCCGCCCTGCGCAAGCGATTCCCCAACATTAAGGGTCCCGCCGCGCAAGACATTTGTTACGCCACCGAAAATAGACAGGTTGCGGTTAAGCACGTGGCTTCTGACGCCGAATTGCTGCTGGTCGTCGGCTCGGATAACAGTTCGAATTCCAAACGGCTCGTCGAAGTTGCCCGAAGTTTGGGCACCGCGGCGCACCTCATCGATGACTGGCGCAATATACGGCCGGAGTGGTTGGATGGCGTCAAGACCGTCGCCCTGACCGCTGGCGCCTCCGCGCCTGAACATCTAGTCCAGGAAGTCGTGTCATATCTGGGCGAAGAAGGCTTTGGAAACGTACAGGAACTGGAAATTATGCCGGAAAATGTCCGTTTTGGATTGCCTCCGGAAATCGTAGCCACCATCGCCTCTGCGCCTGCCGTAGCTGTCGAGACTTAGTGGAGAAATAATGGAAAAATCCTCCCCTCATTCGTCGGACAAGGATTCAGAAAGAAATTTAGAGAACGTTTCACAGCGAAATTCCCCGAATCGCGTGCAAGGCGCGACCGCAGCCGCCGCGCCTCAAATGCGCTTTGGAAAGATCGATGATCTCGGCAGCCGCGTGGCTGCCGCCGTCGATGCTGCCCGCAAGTATCTGTTTTCGCAACAGCACGAAGACGGCTACTGGTGCGGCGAACTCGAAGCCGACACCACGCTCGAGTCCGACTACATCCTGCTTCACACCCTTCTCGGAACCGGGAACCAGGCGCGCTTTGACAAGGCTGCGCGGTACATCCTGAATCACCAGAACCAAGACGGCGGCTGGAGTATTTTTGCCGGGGGGCCGTCGAATATCAGCGCGTCGGTCAAGGCGTATTTTGGATTGAAACTAGCCGGATTCAAGGCTGACCATCCAGCCCTGGCGGCTGCCCGCAGCACGATTCTTGATATGGGCGGCGTCACTGAAGTGAATACGTTCACCAAGATTTATCTCTGTTTCTTCGGACAATACGATTACGACGCCGTGCCCGCTATTCCGCCCGAGATTGTACTTTTTCCGAACTGGTTCTGGTTCAACATCTACGAGATTTCTTCCTGGTCGCGTGCAATTTTGGTTCCGCTCTCGATTTGTTACGCCAAAAAGCCCTTCAAGAAAATTTCCGACGAGATGGGTGTAGAAGAACTCTTTGTCGGCGGACGCGACAAATCACGAATGCACTTGCGTTGGTCGGAAAAAATCGTTTCCTGGCGAAATTTCTTCCTGGTTCTGGATCGAGTCACTCACTGGTTTGAGCGCGTTCACATCCGTCCGCTGCGCTCACTCGCCCTGAAACACGCGGAGAAGTGGATGCTCGAGCATTTTGAAATGAGCGACGGCTTGGGCGCAATCTATCCCTCGATGCTGAACGCGATCATTGCCCTTCGTTGTCTCGGGTACTCGGTCGACGATCCGCAATTCATACGGGCCATGGATGAGTTTGAAAAACTGGGCATCGAAGAAGACGACACCTTTCGCATGCAACCTTGTATGTCTCCGGTGTGGGACACGGCATACGCGCTTTTCGCGCTCGGCGAGGCCGGAGTTCCGTCAAGCGATCCCCGAATGGTGAAGTCTGCTGATTGGATTCTGCAGAAGCAGGTACGCAAGCCAGGCGACTGGAAGATAAAAAATCCGAAGGGCGAGCCGGGCGGGTGGTACTTCGAATTCAATAATGAATTTTATCCCGACGTCGACGACAGCGCGATGGTTTGCCTCGGTCTAAGCCGAGTCGAGCATCCAAACGGACGCTACCAGAGCGAATCGGTGCAACGCGCCATCGACTGGATCCTTTCCATGCAGTGCAAGAACGGCGGTTGGGCTTCGTTCGACAAAGATAACGACCGCATGGTCTTTCAATACGTTCCGTTCGCGGATCACAACGCTATGCTCGATCCGGCAACCGTTGACATCACAGGGCGAATTCTGGAGTGTCTCGCGGCCTACGGCTACGATCAGAGTCATCCGGCGGTAAAGAAAGCTTTAAAGTTTATTCGCCAGGAGCAAGAACCGGATGGCAGTTGGTTCGGGCGCTGGGGCGTCAACTACATCTACGGCACGATGCAAGTCTTACGCGGACTGGAAGCGATGGCGGTTGACCGCAACGATCCGATGGTGCAGCAGGCGGCGGAGTGGATACGATCGGTGCAGAATGCAGATGGCGGCTGGGGCGAGACGGTTGGTTCATATGACGATCCAAACCTGCGGGGCCAGGGCGACAGCACTGCGTCTCAGACCGCGTGGGCGATCATGGGTTTGCTCGCGGTCGGCGATACACGTAGCGAGTGCGTCACGCGCGGCATGGCCTACCTGCTCAAGACGCAATGCAAAGACGGCTCATGGGACGAAGAGTTCTACACCGGAACTGGCTTCCCGCGCGTGTTCTATCTGATGTATCACCTCTATCGCGAATATTTTCCGCTCATCGCGCTGACGACTTATTCCAAGGTGATGGCGGAGCAGAATAGCCAGTAGAACCTGGATTTTATTTGAGATCCGTTCCGCGTTTCATCGGCACGTCTCCGGGATTTGACTCAGGAAATTGACTTGGCCAGAGCTAGAGCTTAAGGAAGCAACAGATGAATCATGAAAGTTTTCGTCACCGGCGCAACCGGCTTTTTAGGTAGCCACGTAGCGCGAGCGCTAGCCGATCAGGGTGCCGACTTGCGGTTGCTGGTGCGGCCTTCGAGCGATTTACGCAATATTTCGGATCTTGCCGCCGATCGCGTTCAAGGCGACTTGCGAGAGCCGGCCTCGATCGAAAAAGCCCTATCAGGGTGTGACGCCGTCTTCCACGTCGCGGCGGATTACAGATTGTGGGTCCGCGATCCGGACGAGATGTACCGGTCGAATGTCGAAGGCACACGAGGATTGCTTGAATCGGCGCGTAAGCAAAAAGTGCGGCGCATTGTTTACACCTCGAGCGTGGCGACCATGGGTTTTGGCGCGCGATCAGATTCAAACGGCCACGTTGCCGACGAATCAAGCCCGGTAAAACTAGACGACATGATCGGGCACTACAAACGCTCGAAGTTCATGGCCGAGCAGGTGGCGGTTGATGCGGCGAGGTCGGGAATCGATGTTGTGATTGTGAACCCGACCACTCCAATCGGAGAACGCGACATCAAGCCGACTCCGACGGGGCGAATCGTAGTCGATTTTTTGAAGCGCAAATTTCCGGCCTACGTTGAAACCGGATTGAACCTGGTCGATGCGACGGAATGCGCGCGCGGGCACGTGCAAGCATTTGAGAAAGGTAGAGCGGGTGAACGCTACATTTTGGGTGGCGAGAACTTAACGCTGAAACAAATTCTCGATCGGCTTGCTGCGATTACAAAATTACCGTCGCCGACAGTGAGGTTGCCCTACATTTTTGCGCTCGCTGCGGGGGTAGTCGATGAACTCGTAACCGGCCGAATCCGCGGACGCGAGCCAAGGGCGACGATTGACGCCGTCCGCATGGGCCGCAAGATGATGTTCGTCAGTTCCGGGAAGGCCGAGCGGGAACTGGGATGGCAGTCGCTCCCAGTCGATGGCGCATTGCGCCGCTCAGTCGACTGGTTTCGAGGCAACGGATATGCCTAGGCTCGTCGGCGACTGCAAACGGAAGAATAAGAATCCGCGGTAAGCGTAACAAGATAACTAGAAAATAATTAGAACAATAACTTAGAACAATAACGAAGAACAATAACGAAGAGTTCCAAGATGGCTTTATCAAAGAAATCGACGCCTCAAGCAAACGAGCCAGGTTCAAGGCTCTTTCTTGATCCGGTGGGCTTCGAATCGATAAAGCAATCGAGCGAAGCCATGTCTCCGTCGATCCCTTTCTCGGGCAAAGCCAGCAAAAGAATAGCCATCATCGCCGCGTTGGAGCGCGAAATTCACTCTTTGGTGCGAAGTTGGATGACGCGAACCATCGAGCACGCCGGCCGGCGATACCAACTTTTTGAAAATGGGAATGCATCCGTGGTCTGCGGAGGGATCGGGGCCGAAGCCTCCCGTCGCGCCACGGAAGCGTTAATTCAACAAACGCGTCCCGGTCAAATACTCTCGGTGGGGTTCGCGGGCGCGCTCGACAGCACGCTGCATGTGGGTGATGTACTCACTCCGCAAGTCATGATTAACCTTTCGGATGGAGCGCGTTCGGAAAATGCTTCGGGTCGGGGGAAACTTCTTACCGCTACGACGATCGCGAACCCGGAACAGAAGATGGGTTACGCCAAGGCCTACGGCGCAACTGCGGTTGACATGGAAGCTGCGTCAGTGGCGCAAGCTGCACAAGCTCATGGCATCGAGTTCGTAGCCATTAAAGCCATCTCCGATGAAGCCAATTTCGATATGCCTTCCCTTGATCGATTCGTGTCGTCGGAGGGGCAACTTAAGGGAGCGCAGTTTGCATTCCATATAGTGCTGAGGCCCTCGCTTTGGAAGACTGCCATCCTGTTGGCGAAAAACAGTTCGATAGCAAGCCGGGCGCTCTGCGCTGCGATAGCAGAGCATCTGGAGGTCGAGCGTCAAACCGACGCCGACGCGTTTTCTTCCGCGTCGACTGAAGCTGGCACCAAGGTTCCCCTTGAGTGCGCGGTCGCACATACTGCTGGAGCAGCTTTAGAGCATACTGAAATGAAAGGAAACCAGTAGAAGCGCAATGGCTCGATCTTCAATCTTGTCGATAGAGAGCGCAGACACCGTCACAACCGGCGAGATCCCGGCGACGATGAAGGCTGCGGTCTACCGTGGGGTAAATGACGTCCGCCTGGAAACCGTTGCGGTCCCGGAGATTGGAGCTGGCGAGATTCTGGTGCGGGTGCATACCTGCGGGATCTGCGGCACCGATCTAAAAAAGATAGCCAGCGGCTCGCACTCGGCGCCACGCATTTTCGGACACGAAACTTCAGGAAGTGTCGCTAAGGTTGGCGACAGTGTTACTACGTTCAAGCCAGGCGACCGCGTTGTTGTTTTTCACCACATTCCTTGCGGTAAGTGCTATTACTGCCGGCACAAGACCTTTGCCCAGTGCGAGGTGTACAAGAAGGTCGGTTGCACCGCTGGATTTGAGGCGTCCGGCGGGGGCTTTGCCGAATACGTGCGAGTTATGGACTGGATCGTCGCTAGGGGTACGGTTCGCATCCCCGAAGGGGTGAGTTTTGAGCAGGCTTCCTTCGTTGAGCCGGTGAATACGTGCATCAAAGGTATAGACACCCTGCATTTAGAACGCGGCGAAACTGTCCTCGTCATTGGGCAGGGTCCGATTGGATTGATCCTGGCGTTTCTCGCGCAGCGTGCTGGAACGCAAGTGATTACTACCGACCTCTATTCTCCGAGGCTTACAATGGCGAATAGCTTCGGCTTAAAAACAACAGTGGATGCTTCGAAGGCAGATGCCGCAAAAGTTGTGCGCGAGATGACGGAAGGGCGAGGAGCGGACGCCGTGATTCTAGCGGTTGGCGGAAATAGCCTCATCCAATCGGCCATCGACGCGGCGCGACCTGGAGGACGAGTGTTGTTGTTTGCGCAGACAGTGCACAGCGAAGCGACGTTTGATCCTGCATCGGTTTGCGTGGATGAAAAGACGCTGATTGGCTCCTATAGCGCATCGGTTGATGTGCAACAAAAATCGGTAGAATTCGTAATGAATCGCGAGATGGATTTAGAGCGTCTTATTAGTCACCGTTTCTTGCTGGAGAATGGCGTTGAAGCCTTGCATCTGGCGGCTCACCCTCAGCCAGGTTCGATGAAGATTGTGATCCAGCCGGGCGTGCGGGAAGGAAGCACACTGTGAACGGAAAGATGACGGCAGCGGTCCTTTACGGCAAAGAAGATATCAAGATCGAAAGAGTGCCGATTCCGCGAGTAGGAGACGGCGAAGTCTTAGTCAAAGTCCACGTCGCGCTCACCTGCGGCACGGACTTGAAGGTCTATCAGCGCGGCTATCACGCGCGGATGATCGTTCCTCCCGCGTTATTTGGACACGAACTGGCCGGGACCGTTGAAGAAGTCGGCGAGGGCGTGCGGGGATTCAAGAAGGGCATGCGCGTTGTGGCCCTGAACTCCGCCCCTTGCGGCAAATGCTTCTATTGCTCGAAGCATCAGCTCAATCTTTGCGAAGACCTGCTCTTCAATAATGGCGCCTATGCGGAGTACATCAGGATCCCGCGGCGCATTGTTGAAACCAACATGCTGGTCGTGCCGACCAACGTGAGCTTTGAAGATGCGGCCATGACTGAACCATTAGCCTGTGTCTTGCGCGGGCTGCATGAGACTGGTGTCGAAATTGGCGATACCGTCGCCGTGATTGGCGGGGGCCCCATCGGCTTAATGTTTGTGCAGGTCGCCAAGGCGATCGGCTGTAAGGTGATTGCTGTCGTGAAGCGCGATTCACAGGTTGCGCTCGCGCGCAAAAAAGGCGCGCACGAAGTCGTCCAGATTACCAAAGTAAAAGATGCGGTCGAAGCAGTACGCGAGCTTAGTCCCGAAAAGCGGGGAGCGGATGTTGCGATCGAAGCGGTTGGCCGCCCCGAAGCATGGGAATGGGCGGTGCAGATGGTGCGCAAGGGCGGCACAGTCAATTTCTTTGGCGGATGCGCCTCCGGATCGAAAGTTGAGCTGGATACGAACAGGTTGCACTATTCCGAAATTACCTTGAAAGCGACCTTCCACCACACTCCGCAAACTGTGCGCCGGGCGTTCGGGCTGATCGTGGAAAAGAAAGTTTGTGGCAACGACTACATTACCGGGGAAGCGCCGCTCTCGCGCCTGCAAGATGTACTTCGCCATATGCTTAACCGGGGCGGGGATATCAAGACAGCGATCATTCCAGAGCACTAGCGGCACACCTAAACGCACGCAGGCGTACCGGCCGGCAACTCCAGACCTGGCGAGCTCAAAGGCTGTGCGCACCTCGTCCAGCACGTCCTGGCAGCACGCCGTGGCGGGTTAGGCTGCCGACCCGGCGGTGGCGGGATGTGCTACTGGAACGTTCCCTCGAACCGCCGTTAAGGCTACACTTTATCTAGATGACAACTGCTCCAAGCGATACGGCGATCGCGCCTGCGGTTCCTGGATGGAGTTCGCTCCCGCCCGAGTACGCTATTCCGGACATACCGCCATCGCTTGCGGAGGCCCAGCAGTACTGCCGCCGACTGGCACGTTCGCATTACGAAAATTTTTCTGTGGCATCGTGGTTTCTTCCGGCGCGCT
>JANYKL010000052.1 GCA_025361625.1 Acidobacteriaceae bacterium | reverse complement strand
CTCAACACCTACGCGACGCATCAAGCCATCCCGCAGAAGTTGGTTGGCTACGCCAGCAACGGACAGATTGATCTCAAGGAACTTGAGAAGGCGGTGGACGACGATACGGCATGCGTCTTGATTCAGTCGCCAAACTTCTTTGGGACAATTGAAGACGTCGAGGCAATTGCCGAGATCGCGCACCGGCACGGGGCGTTGCTGGTCGTATCCATTGCCGAGGCCGCGTCGCTCGGGATCGTCGAACCTCCACGGCAAGCTGACATTGTCGCCATGGAAGCGCAATCATTCGGCGTGCCGCTCGGGTTCGGCGGCCCATATTGCGGCGTGCTTGCCACGAAAGACAAGTTCGTCCGCCAGATGCCCGGGCGTCTGGTCGGTCAGACTGTCGACAAGAACGGCAAGCGCGGATTCGTCCTGACCCTTGCCACCCGCGAACAGCATATTCGCAGGGAGAAGGCTACTTCTAACATCTGCACTAATCAGGCATTGGTTGCGCTGATGGTGAACATTTTCATGACCGTGTATGGCAAGGTTGGACTGAAAGAACTCGCGAAGCAGAATCTCGCGAAGACCGCTTATGCCGCCGATCAATTCAGCAAGCACTGCAAGCTTCTCTTCACGGGAGCGCCTCGTTTCAATGAGTTCGTTGTGCAGACTCGCGAAGACCCCTACGTGATCAACTCACGCTTGCTTGGTCATCAGATTGTCGGCGGGCTTCCGCTGAAAAAGTTTTTCCCCGAGTTGAGGAATGCGGCGCTGTGGTGCTGCACCGAACTTACCACGCGATCGATGATCGATACGGCGGTCGGACTTGTGGCGGAGAGCGAAGGCTCCGAACATAGCACAGAGTCGGAGCCCGAGGAGGCGGTGCGATGAGCACGAAGCACATGACCCGCAAAGCGACGCGTCACATCAGTCAGAACGAAGGGTTGATCTTTGAGAAGTCGTCGCCGGGCAAGGCTGCCTGGAAACTGCCGCCGCTTGACGTTCCAGAAGTCGACCCTGCGAAATTGCTCGGCAAGCAGGAGCGCAAAGACTTGGGTGACATGCCCGAGGTGAGCGAGATTGAAATCATCCGCCACTTCACGCGCCTTTCAACCTGGAATTACGCCATCGACCTGGGAATGTATCCGCTCGGTTCTTGCACCATGAAGTACAACCCGCGTGTGAACGAATTTGTAGCTCGCGTGGAAGGGCTGGCAAACGGCCATCCATATCAGGCTGAAAAAATCTCTCAAGGCGCGCTACGAATTATGCAGACCTTGAGCGAGTGTCTGATCGAAATCACCGGTATGGATGCGATCACGCTGCAACCCGCTGCCGGAGCACAGGGCGAGCTGACGGGATTATTGATGGTTCGGGCGTTTCACGAGTCTAAAGGCAATGCGCGCAAGAAAATTTTGATTCCTGATTCAGCGCACGGAACCAATCCGGCGACCGCCGCCACCGTGGGCTATGCGGTGGAAAATTTGAAGTCGAACTCACGCGGCATGGTCGACGTCGCGGCCCTCGCGGCGCAGATGAACGAAGATGTTGCAGCCTTGATGGTTACGAACCCGAACACGCTCGGCATCTTTGAGCAGGAGATTCACAAGATTGCCGACCTGCTGCACGACAAAGGCGGCCTTTTATACATGGATGGCGCCAACATGAACGCGCTGGTCGGCAAGGTTCGTCCCGGAGATTTCGGCGTGGATGTCATGCACCTCAACCTTCATAAGACCTTCTCCACGCCTCACGGCGGAGGCGGCCCGGGCTCGGGGCCGGTTGCCGTGAAGAAGATGCTTGCGCCGTTTTTGCCTACACCGGTCGTAGTGACAAGAGCCGACGGAACGCTTGGGTTCGAATACAACCGTCCGCAATCGGTCGGACGAGTACGCGCGTTCTATGGAAACTTCGGCATGTTCATTCGCGCCTTGGCTTACATTTTCGCCAATGGTCCCGACGGGCTTCGCCAAACCACCGAAGACGCCGTCCTTAATGCCAACTACATTCGCAAGCGACTTGAAGGCGTCTTCGATCTCCCTTACTCGACGCCGTCGATGCACGAAGTTGTTTTTAGCGACAAACTGCAATCAAAAAAGGGCGTCAAGACGATGGACCTCGCGAAACGCCTGATCGATTACGGCTTTCATCCCTACACCACCGCTTTCCCACTGATTGTGCCCGGTGCGTTGATGATCGAACCGACCGAAAGCGAGCCAAAAGAAGAGCTCGATCTCTTCATCGAAGCCATGAAGTCAATCGCCGAGGAAGTGGAAGAAGATCCCCAGTACGTTCTTAACGCTCCTCATAATGCCCGCATTTCGCGGTTGGATGAGACCGCGGCAGCCCGCAAGCCGATCCTGCGTTGGAAGCCTGATAACGCTGTTTAGTCAGCGTCCGCTAAAAGGGAGTTCCACGAAGCGCGTTACCGCTCTAAATATGCAACTATAATTATCCGGGCATATTGATGCGTCCTGTTTTGTTATCCGCAGTGCGACGAGGAGAGAGAAATGAGTAAGGGTTTGATCGTGGTAGCAGTGCTGGTCGTGATTGTCCTGGCGCTTTTTGGACAATATATCGGCGTGAAAAATAATCTCGTCGCAAAAGATCAGGCCGTGAAATCGGCATGGTCGCAGGTCGATATCGTGCTGCAGCGCCGCGCCGACCTAATTCCAAATCTCGTGGAGACCGTAAAAGGCTATGCACAGCAGGAAGTGACTGTGTTCGGGGATATTGCCAAAGCGCGATCCGCATTGCTTTCGGCGCAAAATCCTTCGGACAAGATCGCGGCCAACGGGCAACTGGACGGAGCTCTCGGACGTCTGCTCGTGATCGTAGAAAACTATCCGCAGTTGAAATCGAATGAAAATTTTCAGCGGTTGCAGGATGAGCTGGCAGGTACCGAAAATCGTATCGCTGTCGAACGCAAGCGCTACAACGACACTTTGCAGGATTACAACACCTACGTACTGCAATTTCCCAATAGCCTTTACGCAGGCTTTGGCGGGTTCAAGCAGAACCCTGCGTACTTCCAGGCAAGCGAAGGGTCAAGAACTGCTCCGAAAGTCGACTTCAATAACAGGCCGGCTGCGCAACCTACGCCCACTCCAGCGCCGGTACACTAGTGGCGAAGCGAGGAGCCTCAATGGCTGCGTACGAATCCTACAATGCAAACGGCGGGTAGCTGGTTAGCTATCCCGCCGTTTTGTTTGTTGCTTGAAATCCCGGCAGTGCGTACGCGCTTACTGTAAGGGAGTCAATGCAAGACAGGAATCGTGATCGGCAATCGCCGAGCCGCTAGGATCAAGGTGAATTGTGGCATCCTCGGTCGCGCAGAAGCTGCGGTTGCCGCTTCCTTGAATTGGTGTTGCCACCGCGAAGTATTGTTCAGAAGGTGTGCCGATTCCGCTGACCGCAAAGTTATAGCCTTGCTTGGTGCCCGAAGCCAACAGAGTGTCGATTAAGCAAGCGCTGTTCTGGTCGGCTGGCGCGCAGTTGGTTCCTCCGAGCGCGGCCAGCGTCGGTGCAAAGCCGACGGTCGGATAATTGTCGTTGTAAGTGATCATTACGGTATTGATAGTTCGCAGCGATGCAACGGCCGAAGCTTCATTGGCCGCAACGCGCGCCTGCAATAGATTGGGAATCGCGATGGCCGCGACGATCAGGATGATGGCGACCACGATCAACAACTCGATGAGCGAAAATCCCTTCTGATTTCTTTTGCGGTTTTTCATGGCACCATCTCCTCGGTATTACTAAAGTTACTTCTAATTTTTTTGTTCTGACTTCGGTCCGATTAGCGATCGTCCGATGCATTCCTAAAATGCATCCACAGGGCCAGATCGGTTACGCATCGGAATCAGTGGGTTACAGTGGATGCTCAAAGGCGGGAGTGAAATCGTTTGCACAGCCTGGAGGGAATCCAATAATTCTCGCGAAACATTGGCTCTAAGCTCCGGTTACCAATGGTGCCAAGCCTCACCCGAAAGCGGGCAGGTGAGCATGGATCGCGCACAAGCGCTCGATCGGTCGCGTCGACAACCAGCCAACTTTAGCTGTCGGTGATCATCCCGCCCGTCAGATCGCTCAGTCGCTCGATTCGTTGCTCGCGGCAGTATGTTGTTAGCTCTTCGACGAGAGTCTCGGTGGCGACGGGATCAAAATAACTTACCGTACCGACCTGTACAGCGACTGCGCCAGCAAGCATGAATTCCACTACGTCCTCCGGAGTCGAAATCCCTCCGATACCGATGACCGGGATTTGCACTGCATGCGCCGCGTCATAAACCATTCTCAAAGCAATCGGCTTGATCGCCGGTCCCGACAGTCCGGCCGTCACGTTGGCAATTCGAGGGCGCCGCGTCTGCGGGTCGATTGCCATGGCAAGAAATGTATTCACTAATGAAATCGCATCCGCTCCAGCTTCCTGTGCCACGTACGCCATCTGCGCGATCGAGGTGACGTTTGGCGACAGCTTCACAATGATCGGACGTGAAGCCGTGCGTTTTGCGGTGGCAACGACTTCGTCCAGAAGGTGGGGATCACTGCCGAATTGAACTCCGCCATGTGCCGTATTCGGGCACGACACATTAATTTCGTAAGCAGCGATGCCCTCACCTTGATTCAGTATCTCGATGGTCTGCTCGTAATCTGCGCGGGTGTATCCGAAAACATTGGCGATCACGACGACATTCTTTTTTTCTCGCAACGCGGGAAGCTTCTCGCTGAGGAACGCCTGAGCTCCGATGTTTTGCAGGCCGATCGAGTTGAGCATTCCGGCCGCAGTCTCAAAAAGCCGAGGGGGTGGGTTTCCGGTCATTGCTTCTCGCGATAGCCCTTTCGCTACGAATCCGCCCAGGCGATCGAGGTGCACGATGTCCTCAAATTCGATTCCGTAGCCAAACGTTCCGGAGGCGGCGATGATTGGGTTTTTGAGTTCGATGCCAGCAAAGCTCACGCGTAAGTCGGGATGAGGTGCGGGTTGAGGTGCGGGAGTCATTGCGGCGCGCCTGACGGGCTTGGTGTCCGCGCCGGTAGTTGCGCTGGCGATATTTTCACCGGCTGGCGTGTTGCCGCCAGCGCTTCCGTTAGAACCCTTCCTGTTGCTTGCGCCGGAGGGTTAATGCCTAGCAGGGAAGCGAGAGTCACCGCGAGATCTACAGGCTCGGCATGCGTGCGATAGATTCCCGACTGAAAAGCAAGTCCATAGAAAGCGAGCGGCACGTGAGTATCATACGAGAATGGCGAAGCATGGTCGGTCCCTTTCTGGCCGCCCACTTGAAATTCGCGCGGAACTCCCATCACATACCATCCCCCAGCCGGCGAATAACTGTGCCCATAGCGCCTGCCCATCTCTGTGTTCGGAATTTCTCCTCGAGCAAGTTGTGACTTGGTGAAGTAACTCGAGACGGCTACCTGCTTCATCGCTTCTCCCATCTCGGTCTCTGCGTCGCTTTCCTTCACGCCGGTGAACGCCTCTTCGTTCAGCCATAGCATGGGAAAATCGAAGTCACGCACGTACTCCGCTTTTCGCCCGTACTTTTTTGAAAGAATAGAGTTAATGTTTTCTTTCAACCCCTTCGAGTCGAGGTTGGCGGCGGGCAGACGAAGCGTTTTCGCAAAGTCAGGCAGTGGAGCGATGCCGTGATCGGCGGATAATGCCATCCAAACGTTGGCCATCCCCACTTGATGCCCGAGGAAACCAAAGAAATCGGCCAACTGCCGGTCTAACTCCAGCGCCATGCCGCGCATCTGCGGCGTATCGGGACCAACCCGATGTCCGAGAATGTCGTTCGCCGAAAGACTTACAACGAGCAAATCGGTGGCCGCTCCTGCTCCAAGTTTTTCGTACAGCACTAACTCTTTCGCAAACTCAAACTGGTAGTCGTTAGCGAACGGAGTGGAACCCACTACTTCGTAGAATCCCGCGACTAACCCATCTTTGCCAGTTCGCGGAACCGTCGAGCCAAGCACGTTACCCTCACTGTCCTTCCATTCTTTATTGAGATATTTTTGCGCGCGATGGCTGGCGTTAAATTTAGTGACCCATTCCGGAAGGTCCTGCCGGTAGTAGGTAGACGTGATCCAGTCGCCACTTTGATGATCGATCCAGTAAGCCCCGTCGCCGGAAAAACCTGCGGGTAAAACGGCGGCACGATCTTTCAGCGAGATGCCGAAAACTCGAGCTTTGCCCCCGGTCGCTAGTTTCATCTCGTCGCCCAGTGTGTCACTCGTCAGGTTGTGCGGAGAAGCTCCAGGTTCATCTCCGCCGCCGCCCACTAACTTCGTAGTGTCATCTTCAACGGATGTTACGCGCTTTTTCTTTGCCGGCTCCCACCATTCATTGGCAACAATGCCGTGTCCGCTGCTGTAGCTCCCAGTGATCAGCGTCGCATGGCCGGGGGCGGTACGCGTGTTGGCATAGTCGTAATTGCAATCGCTGAAATACGCGCCGTGATCGAGGAACAAGCGGAAGCCTCCTTCGGCAAATTGGTCGCGGTAGCGTTCGAGGTAGTCGCCGCGGAACTGGTCGATGACGATGATGACGACGAGTCTGGGACGAGCGTTGTAGGCGGAAGAAAACGCTTCCGTCGCCACCAGTGCGAATAAGAGAGCTGCGCTAATCAATCGGGAGAACTTCATTTCGAGTTAGTTTACAGGAGATATTTCCCGGTCATCGTGCACGCGGCCGAAGTCAAGAGGCTCGCCTCGGCAGCGGAAGTTACGCAAGCCCTTGGCTACGCTCCGGGCGGAAATTGTTGAAGACGTTTTGTTCCAAGTTTGTCCGATTCGATGCGCCGCGCTCGCTCCGTATTCACGGAAGCAGGTTTTTCAGCTAAAGTTGAAACAGAATGCTTGACCTGAATTTTGTACGCGACAATTTGCCGCTCGTCGAGGAAAAGCTGCGCCAGCGCGGCGCGAATGCCGCCGAGATACTGAAAGACTTTGCCGCTATTGACAGTGAACGCCGCCAGGCTATTACCGCTGCTGAAGCGCTGCAGGCACGTCGCAACCGCGCGTCCGAAGAAATTGCAAAGTTGAAAAAGAGCGGGCAAGACGCATCGTTGCAAATTAACGAGACGAAAGAATTACGCGAGCAGATTCAAGCGTCTGAGAAGAAAGCTGCCGAGCAGGAGACGCGGCTGCGCGAGATGCTCGCGGCAATCCCGAATCTACCGCATTCGAGCGTGCCAGTGGGCAGGAGCGCCGACGACAATGTCGAGGCGCGTCGCTCGGGAACCCCGCCGAAATTCGACTTCATGCCAAAGCCGCACTGGGAACTTGGGGAGCAGTTGGGCGTGCTCGATCTGGAGCGAGCCGCGAAATTGTCCGGTGCCCGCTTCGCCGTCTACTGGGCGCTTGGCGCCCGCCTCGAGCGCGCTCTCGCCAACTTCATGCTCGATCTCCATAGCAAAGAGCATGGCTATACCGAAGTCCTGCCACCTTATCTTGTGAACTCGGAGTCGATGTACGGGACCGGCCAGTTGCCTAAGTTCGCGCAGGATTTATTTCGTGTGCCCCATGGGGAAAAAGATTTGTGGCTGATTCCGACGGCTGAGGTTCCGGTAACGAATCTCTACCGCGACGAGGTGCTGGAAGCGGCGCAATTGCCCGTTTCGCTTACGGCTTATACCCCGTGCTTCCGCAGCGAAGCGGGATCATATGGAAAAGATGTGCGCGGCATTATCCGCCAGCACCAATTCCAAAAGGTTGAGCTCGTGAAGTTTGCGCGTCCAGAAAATTCCTATGATGAACTGGAGAAGCTGACCCATCATGCCGAGTCCGTTTTGCAGAAACTCGGACTGCACTACCGGGTGATGTCACTTTGCACCGCCGACATGGGATTTTCATCGGCGAAGACTTACGACATTGAAGTCTGGCTGCCGGGGCAAAATCTATTTCGCGAAATTTCTTCCTGCTCGAATTTCGAGAGCTTTCAAGCTCGGCGGGCGAACATCCGCTACAAGCCGGTGGGGAAGAGCAAAACTGAATTTCTTCACACACTAAACGGTAGCGCCCTCGCCGTCGGCCGGACCTGGGTTGCGATCCTCGAAAATTATCAGCAAGCGGACGGTAGCATTCGCATTCCGGAGGCCCTGCAGCCCTACATGGGAACCGATCGGATTCCGGCGAAGCCTGCGGCATAGCTTTCGCGACGACAGGGCTACAAAACAGGTGGCTTGGCTAGCTGGTGGACGGCTAGTATGAAGAGTTGCGCGTAATATTGGCGTCATCTCTATTTGCCACCATATGAATTCCCCAATACACTGGCAGCCAACGGAAACCGAATCGGCAGCGCTTCCAGGCTCTGCCACCACAATGAGCGCAATCTGGCGCACAATTCGCGGTTATATCTTTTGGTCGTATGAGCGGGGCAGCCTGCACTACGACATCATGGATGGATCTCCGCGTCGTTGGCGAAATGCTCGTCCGTGAGCTGCTCCA
>JANYKL010000051.1 GCA_025361625.1 Acidobacteriaceae bacterium | reverse complement strand
CATTTGCATGATGGGCCGATCGACCTCATCATCGAGGCATTTGGCGATGCCGACGAAATTCGATTGGCGTACCGGGAAGCGAGCACCCGCTTTGTGAGTGTGCTCGATGAACTGTGCGGCGAATTAGCCTTGCTGCGCCGCCCGTCGGTCGCGCGTGCAGAAACTGCTGCCGGGACCATCGCACAACGAATGTGTGAGGCGGTGCGGCCGTATGGCGCGCGGATGTTTATCACTCCCATGGCAGCGGTAGCCGGTGCCGTGGCTGAGGAAATTCTTTTGGCTATGACGCATGCCGCAAAGTTGAAGCGAGCTTACGTAAACAACGGCGGCGATATCGCGATCCACTTAGCGGAAGGCGAACAAATCGTTTTGGGGATGGCGCAGCTTCCGAATCAAGAGCATCTGTTGCCGGGCCAAGGCGCGCGTAAGGTGGTGCTGGGCGTGGGCCTGAATTGTGAAGAAACATTTGGCACGGCCACCATCGATTACCGCCATTCGATTCGCGGCGTCGCGACGAGCGGATGGCGCGGCCGCAGTTTTTCGTTCGGCATCGCTGACTCCGTCACAGTTCTGGCCGCAACCGCCTCGATGGCGGATGCTGCTGCGACGGTAATCGCGAATGCCGTGGACCTGCCTGGCCATCCGGAGATTGGCCGGGTGCGCGCCCGTGATATCGCGCCGGACTCCGATCTCGGAGAACGATTGATCACGCAATCGGTTGGGCCACTGGCTCAGTGCGAAATTCTCAGCGCATTGGCTGCCGGATGTCGCGTTGCGGAAGCGCTTCGCGCCGCGGAATTAATATGCTCGGCAGCTTTGAGCCTTCAAGGCGAAACTCAAATCGTCGGCAAGCAATGCTTGGTTCAGGGCCGCGAGATTCCTTCCGCGCTCGGGGTTCCTGCTCATGCCTGAGATTCAGATTCGAAAGCGAGTACTCGTCGTTGAAGAAATATTTCACGAAGGGGGCCCTGCTCCTTCAAAGCCTCTGCGGCGCGCGGCCTTGCTAATCGTGATTCGAAACCCATTCGCGGGACGGTACGTCGAAGAAATCGAAGGCTTCATGGATGACCTGAAACCTCTCGGGCTCGAGGTGGCCAGTGCTCTGGTCAAGGCTCTTGGCGGCGATGCGGGAGTGGTTGAAGGCTACGGCAAAGGAGCGATCATTGGCTCAAATGGAGAACTTGAACATGGAGCGCTCTGGCATGTGCCGGGAGGATATGCGATGCGCGAATTGCTCGGGGATGCCAAGGCGATCGTGGCGTCTACGAAGAAGGTCGGCGGCCCCGGTACTCGTCTCGACATTCCGATTACGCACATCAACGCGTCGTACGTCCGCAGCCACTTCGATGCCATGGAAGTGGGAATTACGGACTCTCCTCGTGCGAACGAGATTTTGCTCGCGCTTGTGATGACAACTGGCGCACGAATTCATGCGCGGGTCGGGGGATTGAAGGCATCCGAAATCAAGGGAGAGGACGGGCTTCGATGATGGGACGGACTTCGATGACGGCCGATAATCCGAAGAAGGCAAAGATTCGAAAGATCGTCACGTTTGTTGACGAGATTTTGATCGAGATGGAGCGGCCTGTGAATCCACCAACCCGGCGCGCTGCCGCGGTGGCGGTCATTGAAAATCCATTTGCCGGGAAATATGTCGACGATCTATCGGAACTGATGGCAATCGGCGAAGAGTTGGGCGAGATGTTGACCGAGCGAGCGGTCAAAGCGCTCGGGATCGCGGGCCCATCCGTTGAGAGTTACGGCAAAGCAGCTGCGGTTGGGGAAAACGGGGAGCTTGAGCATGCCGCTGCCATCCTGCACCCGAAGCTCGGCACGCCGGTTCGGCGGGTTCTCGGCAAAGGCGCGGCCTTAATCCCGTCGTCTAAGAAACGTGGTGGATTGGGCGTGGTGCTGGATATTCCGCTCGGCCACAAAGACGCTGCCTTCGTGCGCAGCCACTTCGATGGAATGGAAGTGCGTATCAGCGATGCTCCGCGGGCAAATGAAATTATGGTGGCTGTTGCCGTGACGGATAGCGGGCGGCCGCTGGCGCGTGTCGGCGGTCTCACCAAAGACCAGATCAAGGGCGAGGACGGGCTCAGGTAGCGGACTAAGGTACTCAGCTAGCATCATGGTTCAACAATCGTGATTCAAGAATCGTGGTTCAAGCATCATGCTTCAAGCATCATGGTTCAAGAACCATGGAAGGACAGAAAATCAGAATGATGAATAAAGGCGTCGCGTCTCTCCTCGTTGGCTGTGCCATGACCTCTGCCCTGATGTTCCCATTTTTTGTTCAGGCACAAACTTCTAAAGCCGTTGCGGACATGATGATCACGGGCATCGTCGTCACCATGGATGGCTCACTCCAGATCTACGAAGACGGCGCAGTTGTCGTCGCTCGGGACACGATACTCGCGGTCGGTCCGCGTTCTGAAATCGAGTTGAAATATCGGGCCCAGCGCACGATTGGCGGTCCTACGCGGTTAGTGCTTCCGGGATTCGTTAACGGGCATACTCATGTTCCGATGACTCTCTTTCGCGGACTCCATGATGATGTAACGCTCAACGACTGGCTTTATAAGTACATCTTTCCGGCGGAAGCGAAGAACGTAAACGAGGAATTTGTGCGCTGGGGCACGCGTCTAGCGCTAGCCGAACAGATTCGCGCGGGTGTCACGACTTTTGCCGACATGTATTACTTCGAAGATGCGGTCGCGGAAGAAACAAAAGCGGCAGGCATGCGCGGAGTGCTCGGCGAGACATTTATCGATTTCCCGGCACCCGACAATAAGACGAATGCCGCCATGCTTGCCTACACCGAAAAGTTTTTGCAGAAGTGGCAGGGTGATCCGCTGATTCACGCTGCCCCGGCTCCTCACTCGATCTACACCTGCTCGGAGAAGACCTTGCAGGGCGCCGCCGCACTTGCGCGCAAGTATCATGCTCCGATCTTGATTCATGTGTCTGAGATGAAGAAGGAGTGGGAAGATAGCGAAAAGAACAATGGCATGTCTCCGGTGCAATACCTCGACAAAATCGGAGTGCTAGGCCCCGAGGTTGTAGCGGCGCACTGCATCTTCGTCGATGAGGCCGATCGTGCAATTCTGAAAAAGCAAAACGTCGGGTGTGTCCACAATCCATCGAGCAACATGATGATTGCGAGCGGGGTCTCGCCGGTAGCGGAGATGCGAGCCGCCGGAATTGCCGTTGGTCTCGGTACGGACGGCCCAGCCGGCAGCAATAACGATCTCGACCTGATGGAGGAGATGGACCTCGCCGCGAAGCTCGCCAAGATTACAAAGATGAGCCCTCTTGCGCTCAACGCCCAGGCAGTAGTTGACATGGCAACGATAGACGGCGCCCGCGCGCTTCACATGGAAAAGGAAATTGGATCGCTCGAAAAAGGCAAGAAGGCTGACCTCATCCTTATCAGTCTGGACGCTCCGAATGCCGTCCCCATGTATGACATTTATGCCCAGATCGCATACGCGCTAAAAGCGAGTGACGTGGAGACCGTTCTAATCGGTGGACGCGTGGTAATGGATGATCACAAATTGCTAACGGTCGATGAAAAGGCAGCGGTTGCGAAAGCTCGCGAATATAAAAAGTCTGTAGCGTCCTCTCTCGGTATGCAGTAACCGGCGCTTTATATTATTTGACGACTTCAGGCGCAACCGTGGCAGGCGGCGTGTTGCGGCTGCGGTGCGCAGAGACCGCCCCATCAATGATGACCATTCCGATCCCCGGCAAGTCTCCCTTCTGGATGCTATCTAGCAAATTCTTTCCGGCTGAGTGCTGCGCTTTATCCATGAATACGAACGACGCTTCCCGTCCGGGAGCGATCAGCCCGCAATCAAGTCTGCGGATCTTCGCGGTGTTGCCGGTGGCGAGACAGAAAGCCTGCTCACCTGGAATATTCCCGAGCGACGAGAGTAAAGAAATAAGCCGCAAAATACCGAGAGGCTGCACGCCCGATCCCGCAGGCGAATCCGTTCCGAGAATCACCCGATCCATCTGTTTCAATTCCATGGCAGTTCGCAGGGCGAGCAATGCGGCGCGTTCGTTTCCGTTGTGAACAATCTCTAAGGCGCGAGTCGATCGCGCGCACAGTTCGGTAATCTGTTCGTCCGGAAGCGCGGTATGCCCGCCATTCACATGGCCGATGACGTCGGCATCGGTTTCGAGCACCATATCTTTATCGATCAGACTTGAGCCCGGGATCGATGGCCCACCGGTGTGAATGGTGCTCTGGATGCCGTATTTGCGAGCCCAGCGCACCATCTGCCGCGCTGTCTTGCCATCCTTAACGCTACCGAGGCCGACTTCGCCGAGAATGGTGACGCCGGCGGCGGCTAGTTCTTTGAAGTCATCTTCGACCATACCGTGTTCGATCACAGGAGCCCCCGCATATATCTTTACCCCTCCCGGACGATAAGCATGAAAGGCGCGCTGCGCGAAAATCGCCATCGCCTTCAGCCCGACTACATCCTTAGGACGACCTGGAGTATGAACTTCGCCCGCGGAAACCATCGTGGTGACGCCGCCGTTCATGTAACTGTCGATCCATCCGAGTTGGTTTTGACGTGGGGTCCAATCGCCGCAGACTGGATGGACGTGACTGTCGATAAGCCCGGGGGCGACGGTAGTGCGTTTGGCGTCGACGGTCATGGTTGCTTGCGTTGTGTCTACATCTTTTTCTCTTCCTACAGCAGTGATCCGCCCGTCAACAGCAACGATCGTATCGGCGTCGAGGATCGGACTCGCTAGATCTCCGCTAAGCAGCAACCCTATATTTCGAATGACTAGTTTGGATGACGAAGTTTTGGCGGAATCGTCGTGAGCCATGGTTTCCCTCTTGTTCTGCTGCGAACCCGGTGCCCGCTAGTATACAAATGAATTACCAGTGAGCGGGTCGTATCGTATCAGGGCGGCTTTGCATGCGGTGCCGCCGAAGGACGGGCAAGCGCGGATTCAGCCATGAGCACGCGTTACACTACTGAGCTAACACGATGGGGGTTCATCAAATGCCATCTCGCGATTTTATTTTTTGGGAAGTCGATGTTCAGGCCGACTTCATGCTGCCCGGCGGCAAGCTCTATGTTCCGGGAGCGGAAAAGATCTTGCCTAACATCCGCAAGCTGACCGATGTGGCTCGACGTGGGGAGGTATTTCTTGTCTCGCATGGTTGCTTTCATCCCGCGGACGATCCTGAGTTCAAGCAATTTCCTCCGCATTGTGTGAAGGGCACGCCGGGAGCGGATTTTGTGCCGGAAGCGCTGACCAATCAATACGTTCGGGTAGAAAACGACCCGTCGGCGAAACTTCCCGACGATTTGTATCAGTATCAGCAAATTCTTTTGGAGAAGCAGACGCTCGATATTTTCGAGACTTTTCACGCCGATGCCCTGGTCAAGCGGCTGCCCGCGCATGCCGAGTTCGTTGTGTTTGGAGTGGTCACAGAATACTGCGTGAGTTGCGCGGTAAAAGGCTTGTTGCAACGAAAGCGGCGAGTAGCTGTTGTTAAAGACGCGATTGAAACATTAGCGGACGACGTGGGCGCCAAGACTCTCGACGAGTTAACGAAGCTGGGAGCGAGGATCGTTACGACCGGTGAAGTTCTTCAACAAGTTGAGGTTGCTGTGGTTAGGGGTTAGCCGGAGGTCACGGTTGCGGGTCATCTCATTCATCGCACTCGAGATTTGGGCGAGGGTCGGTTAGAGCAGCATTCCCGCGATCGACGCCGACATAAGATTTGCCATCGTGCCCGCGAGCATCGCCCGAATGCCCAACCGAGCGAGTTCGCCACGTTTGTTGGGAGCCAGAGCCCCGATGCCTCCGAGCTGAATTCCGATCGAACTCAAATTTGCGAATCCGCACAGAGCGAAGGTGGCGATGGTGAAAGAGCGCGGATCGAGACCCGCTTTCTGCGGCCCGAGCAACGAAAATGCCACCAGTTCGTTCAGTACCATGCGCGTTCCAAGCAAGCTGCCAATGGCTCCGCAATCCCGCCAAGGAACACCAATAACCCATGCGACAGGGGCAAACAGGGTTCCGAAAATCTGTTGCAGGCTGGATGGGAACCACACAATTCCAAGGGTGTTGTGGATGCCTCCGAGAATTCCGTTGGCGAGAGCGATCAGGGCGAGAAACGAAATCAGCATGGCCGCAATGTTGAGCGCGAGTCCTAGTCCGTCGGTCGTTCCGCGGGCAATGGCCCCGAGCAGATTCTCGTTTTTCTCGTTACTCTGTTCTTCGGCGCTCATCACCACGCGGCCAGCGGTCTTTGGAATTTCCGTCTCCGGCACGAGCATCTTTGACATCAGGATTGTTCCGGGCGCCGTCATGATCACGGCGCTCAACAGATGTTTGGGCTCGATGCCGAAAGCGATGTAGGCAGCCATGATTCCGCCCGACACATGCGCCATGCCGCTGGTCATTACGGTCATCAATTCTGAGCGCGTGAGATCGGGGAGAAAAGGTCGAATGGTCAGCGGAGCTTCCGTCTGGCCCATAAAAATGCTTGCGGCTACGTTCAGAGATTCCGCGCCACTTGCGCCCATGAAGCGGGTCATGATCTTCGCCGCAATCCTGATGATGAATTGCATAATGCCGTAGTGATAGAGCACAGCGAAGAAGGCGGCGATAAAAATCACCGTTGGCAAAACCTGAAAGGCAAAGAAGAATCCCATCGACGAGCCTTGCGCGCCAAGTTGTCCAAATACAAATTGCGACCCGGCGAACGCATAACTGAGCAGCCGGTTGACGGCGTCTCCCGCCTTTTGAAACAGGACGCGCCCAATCTCGATTTTTAATACAAAGATTGCAAAAATAATTTGCAGCCCCAAGCCCCAAGCAACTGTCTTTTTATTGATAGCGCGGCGGTTGGTTGAAAACGCGTAGGCGAGCCCCAGCATGGTCAGGAGGCCGAGAATGCCCGTGAATCGTCCCATTCTTATTCCCCTTCTGCAGTCAGAATGTCGCAGTCTTGCCTTTGATCAAGCGATGAACAAGCGGCGGCCTGCTCGTTAGAGTTAGAGCTTCCGGCTCTATCGTGTAACTTTCCCGCAGCAGGCTCGCGGCGCGCGTTGCCTGAGTTTCTGAATGACAGTGAATCATACACAGAGGTTCGCCCGCAGACACCCTATCTCCAATTTTTTTCTGCACGATAATGCCGACGCCTGGATCGATGGAATCTTCCTTGCGCTCGCGGCCTCCGCCGAGAATCACGCAGGCGGTGCCAACTTGCTCGCAGGCTAGGGCGGTCACATAGCCTGTGCTCGGACTGCGTACTTCGACGCGATGGCCGGCCTGAGGCAGCCGGCTCGGATCGTCGATGGTGCTGACATCCCCGCCCTGTAGTTGAACCATCTGCCGAAAGCGGTCGAGGGCTTTACCCGAAGAAATGATTTTTGCAGCGAACGTCTTGCCTTCCTCGATTTCTTTCACGACGCCGCCGAGATAGAACATCCAGGCTGCAAGCTCAAGGCACAACTCCCGCAGATCGTCGGGGCCCTCACCTCTCATCACGTCGATGCATTCCCGCACTTCGTGAGCGTTGCCGACCATGCGTCCGAGCGGCTGATTCATGTCGGTGATCAGCGCCACCATCTGCTTGCCCATGCGCTCGCCGGTCTCGACCATGAGTTCAGCGAGAAACACTGCATCTTCTTCTTTCTTCATGAAGGCGCCGGAACCGGTCTTCACATCGAGGACAAGGGCATCGGTGCCCTCGGCGAGCTTCTTGCTCATGATGGAGGCGCAAATCAGGTAGGGACTTTCGACCGTTCCCGTGACGTCTCGCAGCGCATAGAGTTTACGATCTGCGGGCGCGATCTTCTCTGTCTGACCGATCATTGCGCAGCCACAGGTATTGAGAACGCGATGAAATTCTTCCGTCGATAAGCTGACTCGGAAACCTGGGATGGCTTCGAGCTTGTCTAGAGTCCCGCCGGTGTGGCCGAGCCCGCGTCCGCTGATCATTGGAACGTACAGGCCTCCAGCGGCGACGAGGGGCGCGAGAACAAGCGACGTCTTATCACCGACGCCTCCGGTCGAGTGCTTGTCAACCTTTCTAGCGGGAAGAAAATTCAGGTCAAGCACTTCGCCGGAGTGCAACATTGCGTCGGTGAGGCTGGCCGTCTCTTCGCGAGTCATACCGCGCAGCACAACCGCCATGAGCCAGGCTGACGCTTGATAGTCGGGGATGCTGCCGTCGGTGCAGCCTTGCACCAGATATCCGATTTCGGGCTTGGTTAGCGATCCCCCATCCCGCTTCTTGCGGATGAGGTCAATGGCTCTGAAGGGGGACGCAGTCGGCTGGCTCACTTTAGGCGAAAGCCCTCCGGCAGAAGATCGGTGATCGGGCTTTGCTTGTCTCCCTTAACTCCCTGATAAAGAATGATCGCTCGCGGGCCAAACTCGAAAATGACCTGCCGGCAAGCTCCGCAGGGTGAGCACGGCACGCCTGCGGCGTTGGCTACCGCAACCGCAAGGATTTCGAGGTCTGGGCCGTCCTTGGCTACAGCGGAAAAGATTGCGGTGCGCTCGGCGCAATTTGTCATGCCATAGGAAGAGTTCTCGACGTTGCAACCGACAAATATGTGGCCGCGCGCAGTCAGAATCGCCGCTCCCACCTTAAAATTCGAGAATGGAGCATAAGCGTGTTTCATCGCCTGACGAGCGGCAAGCGCGAGGCGCTTTTGCATGGCTGCGGAGATTTTGCTTGTTGGCATAAGCTATGACCTGATGGCGTGGAGATTACGGTGCGCAATTGTAACGCGCATAGGAATGTCACGCTTCCAGCTTTAACTCATCCAGTTCCAGAAATTCATGAACGATTGGCTCGTTCGAGTTTTCCATCTCTTTATATGGACCAAAGAATATCGCCCGACCTTCGTGCAGGAACACGATGCGATCCGCAAGCTTCTTCGCCAGGCGCATGTCATGCGTGACTACGACCGAAGTCAAATGCAGTTGCAGCTTGAGCCTGGCAATCAGATCGCCCAGCAAATTGCCCATCATCGGATCCACCATCGTGGTCGGCTCGTCATAGAGCACGCACTCGGGTTGCGCTGAAAGGGCACGGGCAATCGCTACCGATCGCTTCATCCCGGTCGAGAGGTCGGAGGGCAAGAGGTCGCGCATCTCTTTCACTCCTACCATTTCGAGCAGGCCATCGACGACCTGAAAAATCTGCTCCTCCGATAGCTCGCCTTTCTCGCGCAGCGGGAAGGCTACGTTCTCGCCAACCGAAAGTGAATCGAATAAGGCGCCGTTCTGAAATACCATCGTCACTTTTTTACGGATGTCTTGCAGTTGCGCTTCGGTGTAATCGGTGATGTCCTGGCAGGCGACGATGACGCGCCCCTGGTCAGGCTTAAGGAATCCCATGATGTTATGCAGCGAAACCGATTTTCCGACGCCGCTGCGTCCGAGGATGCACACCATCTCTCCAGGCAACACGTCGAAGCTGACGTCATCGAGTATCACGCGATCCCCAAAAGCCTTATAAACGTGCTTAAACTCGATGTAGGGAGAGATGGCGACCGGAGAACCCATGGCGGCTAGCATGGCACGAGAGGGCAGTTCGGCTCAAGCCGTCATTGCTGGTTATGGAGATCTTGCGGCGTGTTCATATTCACAAAATCGCGCGCGGAAAATCCGTGAGCGTGCAACTCGTCTTCTTCGATGACTTGGATCTTTACGGCAGCGAAGGCGGCGGCGACCTTGAATTTTCCTGCTCGGAGGGCGGCCTCGGCGGGTGCAGCGAAGTCAGGGCGATAAACGGCGCAGAGCGGTTGCAGGCGCCCCCCAACGCAAGGCACGGTGACCGCCGCACTGTCGGCAGCAGCGGCACTAAACAAAAAAGCAAGCAACTGAGTCGAAACGAAAGGCATGTCAACAGCGAGCATCAGGTTCGCTTCAAACGACGAGCAGATGAGCGCGGCGTGAATCCCTCCTAAAGGACCGCTACCGGGGAAAATGTCTGCGATGCTCGCGTAGTTCATCGGGGCGAATTTGCCCGGGTCGCCAACGATTTTTACGTGGCCGCACGCCTCAGACATCACCCGGAGAGCTCGAGTTAAGAGCGTTTCTCCGTGAAAATCAAGAAACGCTTTGTCGGTTCCCATCCGAGTACTTTTGCCTCCCGCCAAAATGAATCCAGCACGACTGTGTTCGACGGCATACATAAGGGACCTGTTGGACTTAGAGGCGAATACCCGAAAGTAACCTATCCAGAAAAGCGCGGCCGGAGGAAGATGGAATTGAGATTGGCCGGAGGCTTTACTCGCTATCATGCCGCAAAAAATCATGGATGTGTTGATGTTAGGCCGTTGCTCGCACGAATTTTCATGGCCCCGTCGCACTACCAGCGGGGAATATTATCAGGTCTGTCTGCTGTGCGCGACGGCTTATGAATACGACTGGAAGACGATGCGGCGGGGAGATCGAGTCGACGCTCCGGTTGCTGAAGCGCCGACGATCGGCCCGGCACGCTCTGGGCAGAAGAAGGCGAGCTGGATGCCGCGCGCCCGAAGGTTGCGTTCTGATCTGCCGGTTCGCTATCGTGGAAAAAATCTCAGTACCTGGTATGAAGGCACCATTCAGAACATCAGCCAGTCAGGCGTGCTTTTTCAAGGATCACAGGAATTGCCTCCAAATGCATTAGTGGAATTGATCTTTGAAATGCCGGAAGAAATTTCCGGTCAGAAAAATAAAAATGTTCTTTGCCAGGGCCGCCTGATTCGTGTCAAAGAAGCGACCGACAAAATTAGCAAAGAAAACGAAGAAGGCAAGAAACTATTCGAACTAGTCGCCTCTATTCTTGATTACAAGTTCCTTCACAAGCAGTAAAGCGGGGCGAGACAATATTCAATTCTTAGCGTGGCGCTTCACTTTCTGAAGATGCCGGTGCCCGCGGTCTTTCACTCTTCGTCACTCCTCGTCACTCTTCCGCTACTCTTCGGCGCTTGCAGCACGCCGCACCTGCTGCTAGAGTTTCAAAAGACAGTCAGAAAACTTGCGCTCCCGCACCTGATTTACCAGCGGGCCAGAAAGCTGGGTCGTTCCAGCGAGAGATGTTCGGTACTCAACCAACCCTTAACACTTGGATCGCGCGGCGGTTGCGTTCTCCGCTGCCGCAGTATTGCGGCGCAGCGATTGCAACCTGGCTCGTCGTTAGCCTCTGGGCGCTATCTCCGGTTTTCCATCGACACTTATTCGTGCTTTTGCTGGCTGCCGTGTTGTTCACGGCCCGGTTCCTTGGCTTTGGACCGTCCATTTTCTGCTCGATTGTTTCGACGGCCTGTCTGGATTTTTTTACGAGCCCGCCGGCATTCGGTTTCGCAATTCGATCTCCAGCTGAGGCAGAACTCCTAGGCGTGTTTCTTTTCATTTCGGTTTTTGCGGCCAGCATGGCCCGCCAGAGGAAGCTGGCCGAATCGCGAGCCGCTCGCAGCATGCGTGAGATGGCGGCGATTGTTGAATATTCCTGCGATGCAATTTATGCGTGCCGGCCCGACGGCACCATCACAAGTTGGAATCACGCCGCCGAAAAGCTGTATGGCTACACGCCTGAAGAAGCGGTTGGGTTGCCGGTTGAGCGATTGGCACCCGCGGACCGGCGCGAGGAAGTCGTACGAAATCTTGCCGTGCTCAACCAAGGCGGAGAAGTAACTTCCTATCGGACCGTGCGCATGGGAAAAGATGGGACGCTCTGCCCGGTGCTTCTCTCGGTATCGCCTTTGCGGAATGCCAGGGGAGAAATAGTTGGCACGTCTGCCATCGCTCGCGATATAGCTCCGGAAAAGCAATCAGAGGAGGCTATCCGTCGCAGCGAGAAATTGGCGACCGCCGGGCGGATGGCGGCATCCGTCGCACACGAAATCAATAATCCGCTTGAGGCTGTGTTGAATCTTCTCTACCTGGCGCGACACGATTCCAGCCACTCGAAGAAATACTTATCCATGGCGGAGCGGGAAGTGATCCGAGTCGCTCAAATCGCGCAGCAAACTCTGGGTATAGTTCGGGACGCGGATGCGCCGAGCCCGGTTGATCCCGCCGCGATGATGGATGAAATACTCCAACTGTACTCGCGTAAATTGACCAACCGGAAAATTCGAGTGACTAGGCGTTATCGCAGCCAGTCGCAAGTCGAAGGCTACTCGGGGGAACTTCGGCAACTGCTGGCGAATCTCCTGGTCAACGCGGTCGATGCCATGCCGGAGCGCGGCTGGTTGCAAGTCCGCGTGGCGCCCCTCCATAGCTGGTCGACGGGAAGAGCAGGAGTTCGCGTGACCATTTCGGATAACGGCAGCGGCATATCCGTTCAAGATCTTGAACATATTTTCGAACCCTTCTTCACCACCAAGAAAGACACTGGGACGGGGCTTGGCCTGTGGGTGTCTCGAGGAATCGTCGAGAAGCACGAAGGCTCGATTCGGGTTCGCAGCCGTACTTCCGGGCCCAAAACCGGAACGGTGTTTTTCATCTTCCTCCCGACGCATTTGCGCCACTCAAAAGACCGCTTGCAGCCTGGATCTTCCTTTGCTCAGAACAGCTTGCACTCCGCAAACGTGCAGTGACCTTCGTACTTAGAAGCTTCGTCCCACCCCCCATATAATTCATCCAAGTCCAAACTTGTTGGAAACTTAGCTATCGTGGAAGCTTTTCTCGCAATTGCGTTGTTCGCTCTCGGGCTCTGCTTCGGCAGCTTCCTGAATGTCTGCATTTATCGTTTGCCCTTAGGCAAATCGGTGGTGACGCCGCGTTCCGCCTGTCCGCATTGCGGAGACATGATTCCGCTCTACCACAACCTTCCCGTCATCAGTTGGATGGTGCTCGGGGGTAGATGTCGTGCTTGCAAGCAGCCGATATCGCCGCGTTATCTTGTGGTCGAGATACTCACCGGTCTTCTATTTGTGGGGTGTTACAGCTATTTCGGATTAACTCTTGCAGCCCTCAAGTGCGCGGTGCTGGGCTATCTCTTGCTGGGATTGATTTTTACCGACGCCGAAACAAAATTGCTTCCGGATGCCATGACGTTGCCTGGAATTGTCTTAGGGATCGCCTTTAGTCTTGTCGTGCCGGTAAATGATTTGGCTTCGCGCATCATGCCCGGCATGGTTTCTCCGGCGATGCGCGGCGAGATTTCATGGCGGCTGTGGTCGCTTTCAGATTCCTTACTAGGCGCGGCGATCGGGGCTTCATTTCTTTATGGAGCCGCCGCCATTTATTTGAGAGCGCGAGGCGTCGAAGGCATGGGATTCGGGGACGTGAAGTTGATGGGGCTCATCGGCGCCTTTCTGGGCACCCGCCTTACCGTGCTCACCATTTTCGCCTCTTCTTTGGCGGGTTCGGTTTTTGGACTTAGCACGGTTCTCGGCGTCTGGCTGAAGCGCACGCGACGCAACCAGGCACGGGGCAACGCAAATCACGACGCTCGGCGGCGCGCCTGGAAATCCGCGCGGCTGGCGCTCCGTTACTACGAGATGCCGTTCGGAGTGTTTCTCGGCGCGATGGCGATCGCTTGCTTCCTGTTTGGAAACCGCCTGCTGGCCTGGTACTGGAGGGGCTTGTGAACCTCCTCGCAAACCCAATTCTGATTCGCGCTGCATTTTTATTGATTGCAGCGTCGGCCGCGTTTTTGATTGGTCTCTTACTGCTACGTTACCTTCACAAAGATTTGCTCGCCGATGGAGTATTGCCGACGCAAAGTTTCGCGTCGGGTGAGGCCCTGCCGCTGCACGCCTACAACGCCGTCATTCAGCAACTGAAGCAACAGAAACAGGAACTCGCCGAGCAAAATCTTTCGGAGCGCCGCAAGGCAAAAGCGAACGAGACCCTAAGTGCGGCTATTCTGGCAAACATCTCCTGCGGAGTCGTTTTTGTCGATAGCAACGGGCTGGTCCGCCAGGCCAATGCGGCCGCGAGAGAACTACTCGGTTTCGCCTCGCCGATTGGGTTGCACACAAATGACATCTTGCGCAGCGGCATGACTCGGGCTGAAAACGGTGAAGGCAAAGGTCGCAACGAAAAAGTCAGCGAGCAGACGATTGGCGAACTTTTAGCTCCGGCTCTCGCTGGCGAGTGCCAGATTGGCGGGTTGCTTCTCGACTACTTGACGCCCACCGGCGAAAAGCGATTGGTGAATTTGACAGTCGCCCCAGTGCCAAGTGAAGGGGACGTTCGATCCGGAACAATGTTGGTGTTGACGGACAAGACTGCTATCGACGCTAGGGGTCACAGCGGCGCAAGACCACTGGATGCTTCTTGGCAGACGGCAATCGGGCTGCGCGAATCGCTGACCGCAATTTCGGACAACGCCCAGCAATTAAGCATTTGTCGCCACCCAGAAACTGCGCGGCACCTGGCCCATGAGATCTCCCAAGAAGCGGCGCAACTGAAGAAGACCATGAACAATTTTTTGACACCTACGGAAGCAAGTTTGAGCTCGGCAGCGGGTGCCTAAAGAGCGCGATTTTTGCGATGGACCTTCTAAATGCGAAAGGAATACTTATGAAGAAACAATGGACAATGATTGCTACCTTTTTAATCCTCGGGGCGAGCGCTGTCTCGGCGCAGTCGCTCGGCGATTATGCGCGAACCGTTCGAAAGGAAAAATCTGGGCCCGCTCAGGCAACGCGGCATTTTGATAACGATAATTTGCCGGTCAACGATACGGTTAGCGTGGTCGGGCTGGCGCCTGAAGCGACGAGTCCGGCTGGCGCCAAAGTCGTAACGGATGCAAAGGGTGGAACCGAAGCCAAGGCCGCCGGTGCAGCTCAATCCGATTCAAAGCAGGCCGCTGCGGACAAGACAAAAGAGGCCGAAGACTTCAAAAAGAAAATTGAGGAGCAGCAGGAGAAGATCAATTCGCTCAATCGCGAGGTTGATCTCGATCAGCGCGAAGAGCGTCTGCGCGCCGCCGCTTTTTATCAGGATGCCGGTTCACGTCTGCGAAATCCGGCGGAGTGGACCAAAGAACAGTCTCAGGCTCATAACGATGCCGCCGATAAGCAAAAATCACTCGATGCCGCTCGTCAGAAGTTAGAGGAGATGCAGGAAGAAGCGCGCAAAGCAGGCATTGTGCAAAAAGATACAGACTAGGACGCTTGGCGACAAATAAGTAAGGGTAAGTAAGGATCGAATCTCCAGCCCGCGATTCGAATGAGGAATGAACTGTCGTATTGCGTGCCGGGCGGTGGTATTCAGAAGAGATTCGACTGCTGAATCATACTTTTTTCGTTCGCTTTCGGATTTGGCGCAAGTGATGCCGCCCATGGACGAAATGGAACTTGCGCCATTCGTCGGCGGTGAGAGGGCCGATGATGGGATGGTCCATGACCTTGGTACGACGTCCAAAACGCCGCTCGCAGTCATCAAGCGCGGCACTCACTTTCTGAAGCTCCACAAAGAGGTCTTTCCGAACATCGTCGAATGAGGCCCCTTGAGGCATTGCGCGTTCTGGAGATTTTCGTCCGCTTGGCATATAGCCGAGCCCTACGACTAACATCGTCGCCATACGATCTTTGAAAGTCGGGCGTTTCGCAATCGGCCCTTGCAGGAGGCACTTCGCAAGTCCAGCGGCGGTTCCCTTATAGGTCAAGAAGAGATGCTCAGCGATCTGCGCGGCGCTCCACTTTCCAACTGGCGCTCGCTCCATTATTTCGGAGCTGAGCGGCCTTATTGTCGATTCAAGTTCCTGTCGTAAACGTTCGAGGTAGGAATTCATAGCGTCGTTTCAGTACAATCATTGGCGACCGCCCGGTCGAATATGTTAGCGGTAACAATTGGTCCGCGGCTACAAAAGGCAACAGCTGTTCAGGTACGAGAGGCGATAATACAACCATGAAGATGAATCTCTTCGTCGTGATTCTAGCAGCAGCATTCATGTCGGGATGTTCGTCCGAACCGGCCAAACCAGCTGAAGTTGCCGGGAAGCCAGAACCGAAAGCTCCGGAGCAGATCACGGGTAGTGCCGCATTTTATAAGTGCTATATCTCGGCCCGGGGGTGGGCGCAGGACGCACAGCCGTATAGCGTCGACTCCAATGCATCGAAAGGCGGCGACGGCAAGGCGGGTGAGTGGAGAGTGGGATTTGCGTCTCCCTCGAAGCATTCGACCCGCCCCTATACATGGGGGTCAGGCGAGCTGTCGCATGGCGTCGAAGATACCTACAGCGCTTCGAATTCGAGCACGCAGATTTTCAACGTACAGTTTCTGAAAGTCGACACCGATAAGGCTTTCTTGGTTGCGCAAGAGCACGGCGGAGAAAAATTGCTGAAGAAATCGCCCGATACTGCCGTCTTTTACCGCCTCGACTGGAACCGGCAAGAAAATGAATTGATCTGGCACGTAATCTACGGCGTGGATCGCGAAGACGCCAAGCTGCGTGTGGCGGTGAACGCGGCTACGGGAAAATTCTCTCGCGTTGAAAAGTAAGGTTTCTTGCCGAATTCGCACTTGTAGCAGGCCGCCGTCGGAAGCGAAATTTGGATCGCGTGAAACGCGGTCAACGCTTAGGGCAAAATCTGTAAGAGCTGAGGCTGCTGGCTGGAACACTCGGTGAAAACACCAAATCAATGCGCGTTTTCGAGCCGAGCTAACGACGAGTGCGCATCTTTCGCCAACGGACCTTCAGGAAGAATTTTTAGATACTGTTCGTAGTATTTGCGCGCCTCGGCGCGGTCGCCGAGCTTTTCCTGGCAGAGCGCGATTTTGTAGCTGGCAGCCGCGTCTCCTTCTTTGTAGGTGAGCGCTTCTTTGTAACGCTCGAGAGCGGCCCGATAGTTCTTTCGCTTGAAGTAGAAATCTCCCACTTCCAAACTTTTCAGCGCCTTCATCGGATTCCATGGATGGAATTCCTGGACGCCGGTCGTGTCGGGAGCGTCACTGCCGTCCAGACCCTCGACCGCTTCCCTGCTGGCGGGATGATTCTTAGCGTCGTCCTTCGGGGGACTGATATCAACGCGCGTATCGTGACTCGAGCTTTCCTGCGCCTCAAGATTGCGATTGGCGGCCCTTTGCTGGGCTGCTTTGTCGGCCGCGTCTTGTGCCTGGGTTAGCGTCGCAAGCGGCGCGATCGTCGCAAGCAGCGTTAGCGTCCCTAAATAAAGTAGTCCAAATCGGATGCTCACTTCCGTATTGTATCGCGGAGGATAACGCTGTACTTGCGGCTAAGCGAGCACACTTTCAAGTCTCGACGAAATTCTTCGGGCAAAAATTAAGGCCGCTCGCAGGCGGCCTTGATTTCTTTAGTCAGTAACGGGAGGCGACGTCTACAGCGAAGGGGGAGCCGAAGTTCCGGAGGTCGTCGCAGGAGCCGGCGTGTTATCGCTGCCGGCAGTATTCGTCATCAAGCGAATGTCGACACGGCGGTTCTTGGCCCGTCCGTCAGCGGTTTTATTCGATTCAACCGGCTTGTCCTTGCCAAGGCCGATCAGATAAATTTTGTAAGCTGGAATGCTTTTCTCGGCCGCGAGGTATTGGATGACGGCATTGGCTCGCCGCTCGCTAAGGTTGTAGTTGTAATCCGCGCCGCCAATCGAATCGGTAGCACCCTCGACCGTGATGATGTAACCCTTGGTGCTCGCGACGCTCGCCGCGAGCTGATCGATAGCCTCACGCGCTTCTTTGGTGAGATTGTCTTTGTTGAAACCGAAGTGAACGGCAGTCTCTACCACGGGGCGGTAGT
>JANYKL010000040.1 GCA_025361625.1 Acidobacteriaceae bacterium | reverse complement strand
TGCGCAGCGCCTCCACGTCGCGCCGAAGCACTCGTACACAAAACGAATGGAAGGTCGAGATCACCGGCTTGGCAATAGTGACGCCTCCAACAAGTTTTTCGACGCACTCGGAGTCATTCTTTTTGTCGTTCCTCGAAAAACTGAATCCGCAACAACGCGAAGCGGTCGAAATTACCGAGGGCCCGGTGCTCATACTCGCCGGGGCCGGTAGCGGCAAGACTCGCGTCATCACTTTTCGCATCGCCTATCTGATCGAAAAGATGGGCGTAATGCCGGAGTCGATCCTTGCGATGACGTTCACCAACAAGGCTGCCGCTGAAATGGCCGAGCGCGTCGAAAAACTTGTTGGAGGCGTCACTATTGCCAAGCCGGTGATCTCGACCTTCCATTCGTTTTGTGTACGAGTGCTTCGGCGCGACGTGGAGGCGCTGCGCATTCCTTCGGCGGTGCCCGGCCAGTCCCCGGTCGGGCTCACCAAGAATTTCGTCATCTACGACGAGAGTGATCAGCAGCAGGTTGTGAAGGGTGTCATGCGGCGCATGGGCCTCGACGACAAGCAACTCACTCCCCGCAACGTGCTCTCCCGAATCTCCTGGGCCAAGAATCACATGCTCGACCCGCAGGAAATGTATCTGCAATCGGCTGACCCTAAAATGGAGAAGATCGCCCACATTTTTGAGGACTATCGCAAAGAGCTGCTCAAAGCCAACGCCATGGACTTTGATGATCTGCTGCTCGAAGCCGCGCGATTGTTCAAGTCCGTTGCGGCCGTCCGCGAATACTACAACCGTCGCTTTCAGCACTTATTGGTTGATGAGTATCAAGACACGAATCGCCCGCAGTACGAGTTGATGCGCCTTCTCGCGGGCGAACGCCACAATGTTTGCGCCGTGGGAGATGAAGACCAGTCAATCTATTCCTGGCGCGGCGCCGACATTCGCAACATTCTGGAGTTCGAGCGGGATTTTCCGGAAGCGAAGATCGTGCGGCTCGAACAGAACTATCGCTCCACGCAAAATATTCTTGGTGCTGCCTCGGCTGTAGTCGCAAACAATGTGCGCCGCAAAGGAAAAAACCTTTGGACCGCGAGGCAGGGCGGCGCAAAGGTCGGATACTACGAAGCGCCCGACGGCGAGAACGAAGCGCTTTTTGCGGCCGACACAATCAACAAATATGTGCGGCAGGCCGCCGAACGTGGAGAGACGGCGAGGGCCGCCGTCCTTTATCGCACCAATTCGCAATCGCGATTATTCGAAGAGGCGATGCGTCGCTACCAGCTCAAATATCACGTCGTCGGAGGCTTCTCATTCTATGAGCGCGCGGAAATCAAAGACCTTATTTCGTATCTGAAAGTCATTCAGAATCCCGACGACTCGGTCTCATTGTTGCGCGTCATCAATACTCCGGTTCGCGGGATCGGCAAGACGACGATTGAGACCATCGAGCGCCTCGCGCTTGAGACCGGGCTCTCGATGTGGGGATCGCTCGGCGAGGCCATCCAGCGGCAACTTCTCCCGGCGAGGGCGCTCGCGGCCTTGAAAAGCTTTCGAGATTTGATTGAAGACGGCCGCGCCATGACCGCCGGGACATTCGTTGAGCGTGTCGCTGGTACCGCTGCATTCGATGAGGAAGCCGGCGAAATACGATCGGCTCGTACCGGCGAGGCGGGCGTCCCAAAACTTCGACTGCCATCGGCATCGACGGTGGATGAAGCGACAGACTTTAATCCTGGTAATTTTAGTTTCGATTTTGGATCTGATGCCGACGCCGTTGCCGAGGTCGATGCCCATGCCCATGCCGACGATCCAGTGGGTCATCGGCTCGATGATTCGCAACTCGATGATCTCCAAATTGATACCGCAGAGCTATCCGAAGCGGAAAGCCCCGCTCAAGATGCCAGTGAGTCATCCACGGACGACACGGATTTCAATCCCGCCGGCCTGGGGAAGCTTAATCAGCCTACTGAGATGAAGACGACCGATAACGATTCAGCACCCGAGGCTGGCCACGAGCCGGTAGAAGGTTTTCGAACGCCGGGCGGCGCAGCCAACACTGGAGAACTCCTCAAGTTCCTGATCGACCGCACCGGCTACATTAAACAACTTGAAGAAGAAGACACTCCCGAAGCTTTCTCTCGGATTGAAAACTTGCGCGAACTGGTGAATGCTGCGATGGACTCGCGCGACCGTGGCGAGTCGCTCGATGAGTTCCTCGATCATGCCGCGCTTGTCAGCGATGCCGACCAATATGACGAGGGCGCGCAGATCACGCTTATGTCGCTCCACGCGGCTAAGGGCCTTGAGTTTCCGGTGGTAGTGCTCGCCGGAATGGAAGAGGGTCTGTTCCCTCATTCGCGCACACTACTCGAGCCCGACTCCATCGAAGAAGAACGCCGCCTCTGTTATGTCGGAATGACGCGGGCCATGGATTCCTTGATCATGTCGCGCGCAGTTTACCGGCGCCGGTACGGCAGCGATATGCCCGAGGCTAGCGTCCCCTCGCGCTTCCTGGACGAAATCCCGCCGCAATTAGTGGAAGAGCTAGGCGGCTCGCGTAGAAGCAACGGTCGCAACTCAACAAGAGATCGTGGTGAAACGGGACGTGTGGGAACGGGCGCCCTCGCCCGTCCAGGGGGACGAAGCCCCGCCAGAGGCAGCGGCGAAAGCACGCACTACTCCTACGAAGACGAAGACCAGAGCGCTGCCTGGAATCCGGCGAAAGTAAAGCCAAAGACGCAGACTCCGCTGCAAAACTACAACTCGATCGACAACATCGCCCAGTTCTTCGCCTCACGCGGCAAGAAGTTTAGCGTGCCGAAACTTCAACCCGAAGAACCGGCTGGCAAACGCGGATTCCATCCCGGCCAGAAGGTAAAGCATCCGAAATATGGCGAAGGCACCGTCTACCAACGCGAAGGGGAGGGGGAAGATGCCAAGGTTACGGTACAATTCCCTCGCTTCGGTTTGAAGAAATTGGTGGAGCGATATGCTCAACTTGAGAAGGCATGACACGGTAAACTGTTGTTAGAGGAAAATAATTTTACACATGGCAAACACATCACAGCTGAGTAAAGACGAACGGAAGAAAAGCAAGCGCGCCTCCCGCAAGAAGAGCAAAGCGGAGAAGCCAAAAAAACCTCGTGACTATGCGCGCGGGTCGAAAAAGCCGAAGGTTAAGAAATTGATACGCGGCCAGGCCAAACGCTAAGGTTGCATTTCTCTCGCGCTGCGGGCATGGGCAATTGCCCATGCCCGGATTCCGATGTAAGGGGACGAACTCTTGTCGCAACCAGTCACTGAACCCGCCGACGCCGTTATTCGTACTTCGGACCGGCAGGCTTTCTGTTGCAAGTCCATCGACAAGCTGATTTCCGAGTCGGAAAGCCCCGAGCATCGGCTAAGTAAAACTTTAGGCCCGTGGTCGCTAACCGCACTTGGAATCGGCGCCATCATTGGGTCAGGAATTTTCGTTCTTACCGGCACCGCCGCTGCCGGAGAATATTTTCAAGCGCCATCCATCTTGCACGCGCAGGCTCTCGACGTGCTCGTGAATTTTGTGCGCACCGGCACAACCGCCGGAGCGCTCATGCATGGCCGCCCTCCTGCTGGGCCGTCGATTGCTATCTCATTTATTCTGGTAGCGATCGCGTGCAGTTTTGCCGGACTCTGCTACGCCGAACTTGCGTCAATGATTCCGATTGCCGGCAGCGCCTATACCTACTCTTACGCTACCTTGGGCGAGATATTTGCCTGGATCATCGGGTGGGATCTTATCCTCGAATACGTGGTCAGCAATGTGGCCGTTGCCGTCGGATTCGCTGGGTATACAAAGGCGCAGCTCGCGGCATTTGGCGTGACGCTGCCCGATAGGTGGGCAAGCCCCGTATGGGCCGGTGGGCAATGGACCGGGGCCTACTTCAATCTCCCGGGGTTTCTGATAGTTTTTGTTTTAACGCTGCTTCTGGTGCGTGGAGTAAAAGAATCGGCGGAAACCAACAATATTATGGTGATGGTCAAGATCGGGGCCATCCTCACTTTTCTTGTGGTCGGCGGAATGCTGGTGAAGCCCGCTAATTGGACTCCCTTTGCTCCCTCAGGCTTTGCTGGTGTTGTTACCGGCGGCGCTATCGTCTTCTTCACATACATCGGATTCGACTCCGTCTCGACCGCTGCGGAAGAATCCCGCAATCCGCAAAAAGATCTCCCTTTCGGCATCATCATGTCGCTTATCGTATGCACGGTGCTCTATGTCGGCGTCGCCCTGGTCTTGCTCGGCATGATGAAGTACACGACCTTCGTATCCGGAGAAGCCGCTGAAGCTCCCGTCGCCTATGCCTTGAAATATCTGGGTGTGCACCCCATCTTCCGCTCGGTGATCGTGATCGGCGCGCTCACGGGGATGATCTCTTCGCTTCTGGTATTTCAATACGGCCAAGCTCGTATCTGGTATGCGATGTCGCGCGATGGCCTGTTGCCGAAGCTGTTCTCGGTCGTGCATCCAAAATATAAGACGCCTCACTGGTCGACATGGATTGCCTGCTTCGCCGTCGGAATTCCAGCCGGACTCGTCGACATTGGCGACGCCGCTGATCTCGCTAACATCGGCACGCTCTTTGCCTTCGTCTTAGTCTCGCTGGGCGTAATTTTTCTCAGACGCCGTCAGCCTGATCGCAAGCGTTCCTTCCGCGTTCCATTCGTTCCGTTGTTCCCTATCATCTCGGTAGTTTTGTGCGGCGGCCTCATGCTGGGTCTCACCCTGATCACGTGGCTTCGCTTCGTCATCTGGCTCGTACTCGGCCTGATGATCTACATCTTCTATAGCCGCCATCACAGCGAATTCTCCAAAAAATCCTTATCTTGAAGCTTGTCCTCCGCCATCTCACCACGTTCGGATCGCCACATTCGGACGCCGCTGGTCTTCCGGTCATGGTGGGTGAAACTGCCTAAGGCGGCTCCATCGCGCCACTTGTAGAATTGTTGAATGGCGCCGGACATCTCCAGCTTTATCATCGCGCTGCCGAAGGCTGAGCTGCATCTCCATCTCGAAGGCTCCGTCGAGCCGTCTACGCTGGTAGAACTTCGCCAGCGTCACGGAATGGAAGGCGCGTCGCTCGCCGAAGCCGAGCAACTTTATAAGTACAAAGATTTCATGAGTTTTCTCTCCGCTTTCAAAGACGTCACTGGGCACCTGCGCACGCCAGAAGACTACGAGCTCATCACCTATCGATTGATGGAGCGCCTCAAGCTGCAAAATGTATTGCACGCTGAAGTGACCGTGTCTGTTGGTGTCTGCCTGTGGCGGCAACAAGACTTCTCCGCCATTTTTGAAGGCCTCGAACGCGGCCGCCAGCGCGGAGAGAAAGATTTCGGCGTCTCACTCTTGTGGATCTTCGACGCTATCCGACAGTTCGGGGCTGAGAAGGCGCAGAAAGTACTCGACACGGCTATCCAGTTTCAGGATCGCAATGTGATCGCCTTCGGTATCGGCGGCGATGAGAAAGCCGGCCCGCCCGAGTGGTTCGCCGCAGTTTACGCTCGAGCGGCGGAACATGGTCTACATCTTACCGCTCACGCCGGAGAGACCGTCGGCCCCGATTCCATCTGGGGCGCGCTGAATCTGAAGGCAGAACGAATAGGCCACGCTCTCACCGCCGGGCAGGATCCCGAACTGATTGAAGAACTGGCGGGGAGCCAGGTTCCGATAGAAATTTGCGTGAGCAGCAACATGCGGACTGGATGTTGCACCGACCTCATGCAGCACCCGGTGCGCCGCTACTTCGATCAAGGATTAATGCTGACCCTCAACACTGACGATCCGGCGATGTTTCACACCTCAATGCTTCAGGAATATGCGCTGGTGCAAGAGGCATTTGGATTCACCGATGAACATCTCCGCGAACTCGCCCGCAATTCTTTTGAAGCATCATTTCTCCCCGCTGAGAAGAAAATTGCTTTTCTGAATCTATTGGATTCCGCTGTCGCACAAACCTAATGCGGTAACAACAGCCCTATAATGTCTCCGTATGAAGCTAGAAGAAAAAATAGCTGAGCTAAAAAAACGTGATCAGACGGCCGAAGAGGGTGGAGGCGCGAAGCGCCGCGAACGACAGCACAAGGAAGGGAAGTTGTCCGCGCGCGAGCGCATCGAATTCCTGCTCGACGATGGAACCTTTGAAGAGACCGACAAGCTGGTCACGCACCGCAGCCACGATTTTGGCATGCAGGAACAGAAATATTATGGCGACGGCTTCATCACTGGCTATGGGCGCATAAATGGCCGCCTCGTTTTCGTCTTTGCTCAGGACTTTACGGTGTTTGGAGGCTCGCTCTCCGAAACCAACGCCGGAAAGATCGTCAAGATCATGGACCTGGCCGCAAAGATGGGCGCACCCGTAATCGGCCTGAATGACTCCGGTGGCGCGCGCATTCAAGAGGGTGTGATGTCGCTCGCCGGATACGCCGACATTTTTCTTCGCAACACTCTTTATAGCGGCGTAGTCCCGCAGATCTCCGCCGTCATGGGCCCGTGTGCCGGCGGAGCCGTCTACTCGCCTGCAATCACCGACTTTATCTTCATGGTCGATCAGACCTCGTACATGTTCATCACCGGCCCCGACGTTATAAAGTTGGTCACGCACGAAGAGGTGACGAAAGATCAGCTTGGCGGAGCCCACACTCACAATGAAATCTCGGGCGTGGCGCACTTCATGTCGCGCGACGATGCCGAGTGTCTCTCCATGATTCGAGAGTTGCTCAGCTTTCTCCCCTCCAATAATCTCGACGATCCGCCGCGAAAGCCTTGCACCGATCCAATTGATCGGTTGGACGAAAAGCTCGACACACTTCTCCCCGATCAGTCGAACCTGCCATACGACATGAAAGACGTCATCCACACCGTGGTCGACGACGAATATTTTTTTGAGGTTCAGGAGCATTACGCGAAAAATATGATCGTTGGCTTTGCCCGCCTGAACGGTAAATCCGTCGGCATCGTCGCCAACCAACCGGCGATGCTTGCTGGAACGCTCGACATTAACGCCTCAGTAAAAGGCGCGCGCTTCGTGCGTTTCTGCGACTGCTTCAATATTCCGTTAATCACGTTCGAAGATGTACCCGGCTTTCTGCCCGGAACGCAGCAGGAGTACGGAGGAATCATCCGCCACGGAGCGAAACTGCTCTACGCGTTCGCAGAAGCGACCGTTCCTAAAGTTACCGTCATTACGCGCAAAGCCTACGGTGGCGCCTATTGCGTCATGGCTTCAAAACACATACGCACCGACGTAAACTACGCATGGCCAAGCGCCGAAATCGCGGTTATGGGCCCGGAAGGTGCCGTGGACATCGTCTACAAGAGGGAACTCGACGGCGTCGAAAATCCTGAAGCAGCCCGCCAAAAAAAAATCGACGAATTCCGAGATCGCTTTGCCAATCCCTACGTTGCCGCCGATCGCGGCTACGTGGATGCGGTCATTTACCCGAGAGAGACGCGAAAGAAATTGATTCAGGCGCTGGCCATGCTCGAGAACAAGCGCGACAAGAATCCGCCGAAGAAGCATGGAAATATCCCGCTGTAGCTTAGCTAATTTCTCTGTCATCTTGAGCGGAAGGAAATTGGCGAAGCCGATGACCCTATGTAGTCGAAACGCCCACTCAGTCGATGTGAATCGAGAGCGGTATCGTAACGTTCGATTTCGCAATCTTCCGCTCGTCCGCGTCTTCCGGATCGTCGGGATCATCGCCCACTCCGGGCGCTCGACGCTGCACCGAAGGATCGCCCTGATATCCTTCTTCGCTTGAAGGGTCGCGGCGTTTGGCATCGTCTCCGTGCTTTTCTTCTTCGCTGAATGGATTGATTTCCTTGTTGCGGCCCTGTTCGGTCGGGTCCCCCGCTTCTGGATAGGGATGACTCTCTTCAGTCATAAGTTCTCCTTCGCGTCGATTGGATCTTTCAATTCAACACAGTGGCTATTGATGCTGATTGGGCGGGTGAGGATGTACGTTTCACCTGCGTCAGCTTGAGCGAGCGACAGCGCTTGGCTGGTCAGAACTCCGAGATAAGATCGGAATTGGCCGCAACCTGGCAAAGCTAAATTACAGCCCTCCGGCCGCTCTTTTTTAGCCAATTCTTGCAGACGGATTCCAACCTCTTCCCGTGTTTGATCTCATGGAGAACTTTCTCTACCGGCACGGTCAGCTTGTGCGGATTTCGGGCCGTTGCATCCCGTTCAGTGGGCGAGTAGACTCAGTTGCCATCCGGACAGGTACTAGGGAGGATTTCATGAGCCGAGTCGTCCTACTGCTCGTTTTAACGCTGGCAACTGTCACCGTTGGGGTACTTGTCAATGCTCGAGTCCGCGAGCGCACTGCTCCACCATCAGGCAACGATACTTCTCAAACCCCCACCTCTCCCCGTCCTCTAATTCTGCAAGAGGGAGATGGTGAACACCTCGTACGCCGCACCGGTCCAACTGCTGGTTGGCCATTCATCATTAAGCTCGATGGCCAAAGCGGCAACACGCAGGATTTTTTCGTTTTTACCTCTACCATGGCGCCAGGGGAGACTATTCCTTTTCATAAGCACGACAACGCTGAAGAGATCCTCTTCGTTGAAGAAGGAGGTGCGACAGTTATCGTTGGTGACCAACGGGGCGTGGCCGGCCCCCGTTCCATTGTTTTCATACCTCGCGACACTTGGATTTCAGCAACAAACTCCAGCAATCACGACATTCATGACATTGCAATATTTTCACGCCATGGATACGAACAATACATGCGTGCCCTCGGTGTAAAACAAGGCGAACCGATGACTCCCCTTAGCCCCGATGAACTAAGGCGCCTGCGTGCCCTCGGCCACTCGATGTACTGGGACACATCAAAAGGGCCATACCCACCCGGTGTTTCGCATCCCTGAAGCCAGATTGTTTATCAGCAGGACGCAGCTTTAAACTCTAAGAGCCTACAGGAGGGCGCAGGAAAGTCTGAAACGTGAATCGGAGCACCCTAGGGCTAACTATTCAAAAGAGAAAGAAGCTCGGGTGAAAAGCTTCGAGGGGGGGAGGATGCGAGATCCTGTTAGCCCCGACGACATCGCCCTTCGACAGCCTGACTTTGCAGAAGATCGGTTTGCCCCTACTGGCGGGCCGCCGGGATGTCCCCATGTGGCGGCGTGGCAATCGGGGCCATCGCGTCGCTCTCAGGGGTCATTTGCGGAAGCGGTCCTTCGAGCGCGATGCTGAGCACCTGATCCATGTTGTCGACAAAATGCAGCTTCATCGCGGTGCGCAGATTTTCGGGGACTTCAGCCACATCTTTTTCGTTTTCCTGCGGCAGAATCACCTCGAACAGTCCGGCTCGATGAGCGGCAAGAAGTTTTTCTTTCAACCCGCCAATCGGAAGCACCTTACCGCGGAGAGTGATTTCTCCAGTCATCGCCAGGTCGCGGCGCACCGGTATCCGGCTGAGCGCGCTTGCAAGAGCGGTTGCAATGGTAATTCCGGCAGAGGGGCCATCTTTCGGAATCGCCCCTTCTGGCACGTGAACGTGAATGTCGAGGCTACGGTAGAAGTCGCGAGAAAGGCCAAGCCGCAAAGCACGCGAGCGAATGTACGACATCGCCGCCTGTGCCGACTCCTGCATCACGTCGCCGAGCTTGCCGGTAAGAGTCAGTTTACCCTTGCCATCTACGACCGTCGCTTCGGTGCTGAGAATGGAGCCGCCAACTTCGGTCCAGGCCAGGCCCGTGACCAATCCAATTTCGCTCTTCTCGTGTGCGAGCGTGTCACGGAATTTTAGTACGCCAAGATAGTCTCCTAGCTTGCCTGAGTCGATTGCAGCCGTATATTGCGCGCCTTCTTTTACAACTTTGCGCGCGACCTTGCGGCAAACGTTGCCCAGTTCGCGCTCGAGGTTTCGTACTCCGGCCTCGCGCGTGTAGTTGCGGATCATCTGGCGGATGGCGTCGTCCGAAAACTGAATGTTTTCGTCCGTAAGCCCCGCTTGTACCCTCTGTTTCTTGACCAGAAACTGCTTCGCGATTTCGACCTTCTCCGGCTCAGTGTAACCATGCAGGCGCAGTACTTCCATGCGGTCCTGCAGCGCCGGTGGAATCGTATGCATGACGTTCGCCGTGGCCACAAAGAACACCTGCGACAAGTCATATTCCACGTCGAGGTAGTGATCGACGAACATGAAATTCTGTTCGGGATCGAGAACTTCGAGCAAAGCGGAGGAGGGATCGCCGCGAAAGTCCATCGACATCTTGTCGATTTCGTCGAGCATGAATACCGGGTTTTTAGTGCCGGCCTTCTTCATCATCTGAATGATTTGGCCTGGCAAAGCGCCGATATAGGTGCGGCGATGGCCGCGGATTTCAGCCTCGTCTCGCACTCCGCCCAGCGACATGCGGACGAACTTCCGTCCCGTCGCCTTGGCGATCGACATTCCGAGAGAAGTCTTACCAACTCCGGGGGGCCCGACGAAACAGAGAATCGAACCTTTTGGATTTTTTACTAATTGGCGCACAGCCAGAAATTCAAGAATGCGCTCCTTGATTTTCTCCAGCCCGTAGTGGTCTTCGTTCAAAATCTTTTCGGCGCGTGAGATGTTGCGAATCTCTTTCGACCGCTTCTTCCACGGTACGGCCAGCAACCAGTCTAGATAATTCCGCGAGACCGTCGACTCCGCCGACATGGGCGGCATTGCTTCCAGTTTTTTCAGCTCCTGGATCGCTTTGTCGCGAACTTCCTTCGGCATACCCGCAGATTCGACCTTCTTCTTTAGTTCATCGAACTCGCTCTTTTCGCCGCGCCCCAGCTCTTTCTGAATCGCCTTAATCTTCTCGTTGAGGTAATACTCTTTCTGCGCCTTTTCCATCTGCCGCTTCACGCGCGACTGGATGGTGCGATCCATGTTCAGCTTTTCAATTTCAACGTCCAGTACATCGCCGATCCGGTTCAATCGTTCTGCGGGGTCAAAAATCTCGAGCAGTCCCTGCTTCTCTTCGATCGATAGCTGCAAGTTTGCGGCAATGGTGTCCGTCAGTTTTGCCGGATCTTCCATGCGCACGGCGGCGATCATGGTCTCGTAGTTCAAAGATTGGCAGAGTTTTACATACTGCTCGAACATGCCGGTCACGCGCTGCATGCCCGCTTCAATCTGCGCTGTCGTCTCGGTGGCATAACGCGCCACCCGCACGGTTGCCTGCAGATAACCATCACCCTCGGTGACCTGCAGAATTTTGCCGCGTTCAATACCCTCCACCAGAACCTTGATGTTCCCGTCAGGCAGTTTCAGGCTCTGCACGATGTTGACGATCGTTCCGACCTGAAAAATGTCTCCAGCCTTCGGTTCGTCGATGCTCGCGTCATGCTGGGTGGCAAGAAAAATCTTCTTATCGCTGGCCAGAGCCTCTTCGAGAGCGCGAACACTTGACTCCCGGCCTACCACAAACGGAGTCATCATGTACGGAAAGATAACCACGTCCCGGATGGGCATCATGGGTAACTTCTTGCTCTCGAATTTTTCCTTGGGGTTTGACAACTGGATCTCCCGTTTGTGGTCTCAGTCCCTGAGTAGCGTCCTGCTTACAACGTCCCGGCCGTAGTACCCGACACGGCCTCTTCCCTCATATTAGATGCAAACTGCCCGCACCGCTAGACGCAGCTCGATGACGGCTCTAGCTGGCTGCCTTTTCGATCATGGCGAGGGACACGTTTCGCTTCTCCACCATCTCGCGAGTGACTTCGAATTCCTTGACCTTTTTCTGGCTCGGGAGGCTGTACATAAGCTCCAGCATGAGTTCCTCGAGGATCATGCGCAACCCGCGGGCTCCCACTTTTCGCGCCATGGCCTGGCGTGCTATGGCGCGGTTCGCTTCATCGGTAAACTTGAGGCGGACATTCTCAAATTCAAATAAGCGCTGATATTGCTTCACGATAGCGTTCTTCGGACGAGTCAGAATCTCGACCAGCGCATTCTCGTCAAGATCTTGCAGCACGCCCATAACCGGCAGCCGTCCGACAAATTCCGGGATAAGCCCAAAGCGAATCAAATCTTCCGGCTGCGCCTCGGAGACAGTCTCAAAGCTGCGTTTCGAATTCAGTTCCGCTTCTTCCGGAGCTTCTCCTACGCGAAAGCCCAAAGCTTTTTTGCCGATGCGGCGCCCAATCACCTTTTCGAGGCCAACGAATGCTCCGCCGCAGATGAAAAGAATGTTGGTCGTGTCGACGGGAGTGAATTCCTGGTGCGGATGCTTTCGCCCGCCTTGCGGCGGAACATTCGCAATCGTCCCTTCGAGAATCTTAAGGAGCGCCTGCTGCACGCCCTCCCCCGAAACATCTCTGGTGATCGAAGGATTCTCGTCCTTGCGCCCGA
>JANYKL010000010.1 GCA_025361625.1 Acidobacteriaceae bacterium | reverse complement strand
CAGGAGGGAATGTTTCAAAAATTGAGCGCGCGGGGCGACTCGAGAGCTGCTCGCGCCGAACTTCGCTATCGCGTCGAACGGAGGCTTCGGGCGGCTTCGCTCGTCCGAGTCACTCTGGTGACGGGATTGCAAAATCAGATTCGGGTGCAGTTTTCGGCGCTTGGCCATCCGGTAATCGGCGACAGAAAATATAATCCTGTCGAGGCGTCGGAGCGGCGTATTACGCGGGTCGCGCTCCACGCAGCGCATCTTCAGTTCCTTCATCCGCGGACGGCCCAGAGCGTCTCGGTTGACTGCGAGCCCCCACCCGACTTTCAAGCGCTGCTACAGGCTTTGGGGCTACCGACGCGCCGGCGTTGATGGCGGATCGCGCTTAACATCGTCACTCACATCGTCAATGACATCGTGAGTCACCTCGTCACTCAGAGTCGTGGGCTGCTATCGTGGCTTATCATTATCGCTAGGGCTGCATTTTGTAACAAAATCCGCTAACCCTTGTCCGTACAGCATCTTTTGCCCGAAAATTAACATCTTAGAATTGGTAGCGCTCTCCAGGAGAATCAATTGAAAGTCTGTAGCTTTCGACCGGCGTGCCGGGCATCCCGCAATGCGGTCGGCACATTTTTTATGTTTGCGAGTCTGTTACTCGCGATCCCGGCGGCGAACAAGCCCGCCCTGGCGGTTGAAAAGACCCGATTCCGTGCCGACGATTACAAGATCGACGTCGAACTGCTGCCGCAGACACACAAGCTCACCGCGAGAGTCACCGTCAAAGTCACTGCCATCGAAGACATTAACGCTCTGACATTTCAATTGAACAACGAACTGCGAATTACCAAGCTTACGGATTCCAATAACAAACCGCTGACGCCGGAGCGGAACACCCAGGATTCAACTGTTCGTTTTCAGCTCAATAGCGATCTTGCGAAAGATGCCTCCGCAACTTTCAACTTCGAATATGAAGGCACGCTCGAAACCGCGGACCAGAGCCCCGTCCAGGGATTGAAGCTTGCTTATGTCGGTCCAGATACGAGCTACCTGCTTTATTCAGGCCTGTGGTTTCCGGTTGCAGGCTACGGCATCAATCGTTTCACCTCGACGATCAATGTGACAGTTCCATCGCACATGATCGCTATTGGCAGCGGCAAATTGGAGGCATCGGCTTCTCCGGTTGCGAAAAAGGGCGCGAGCGTATCCGCCAATTCCAAGACTTTCAGTTTCGTATCTACCAAGCCAAGTTTTCCGGGCACCATCATCGCCGGAACTTTCAAAGAATTTAAGAGCGATGACGCCGGCATCGACATGCACGTGTTTTTTAAGCCGAATCATCAGGAATTGGGGACCGAGTACGCATCCACCGCGGTGAAGGCTTTCACATTTTTCGTCACGCAATATGGCAATGCCAGATCAACGAAGTTGAATATAGTCGAACTGCCTGACGATACCGTGCCGACAGCGTGGGCGCCTGAAATTGCGGCGCTATCGAGCCGTGCCATCACGCAGAAGACCAACTATCGCCTGCTTGCGAACACGATCGCGCACCAATGGTGGGGAGCATCGGTGAGCCCCGCGTCGAAAGATGACTGGTGGATCAGCGATGGCTTCTCGCGCTACTCCGAGGCCCGTTATGTCGAGAGCGCGGCCGGGCAGGCCGGTCTCGAGGAGATGGTAAAAGACATGTCGGTCGGCGCGCTCGCCTACGACAGCGTTCCGCTTTCGAGCGCCGCGAAGCTTGATTATTTTTCGCCCGAGTTCCAGTCGCTGGTCACCGACAAGGGCGCAATGATTCTTCATATGCTGCGGTCGGTGATTGGCGAAAACAACTTCTTAAAGCTGATGCGAAACTTCGCCACGAAATACGCAGGCAAGTCCGCGACGACTGACGATTTCAAGGAACTCAGCGAAGAAGTGTACGGACAGAAGCTCACATGGTTTTACTCGCAGTGGATGGACTCCACGAGCGCCCCCGAATTTAAAGCGAAGTACACCGTGTATCGTCTGGGAAATAACAAAGGCTTCCGCATTGTCGGTGCGATAACGCAGGATCTCGATCTTTTCCGCATGCCAGTCGATCTGAAAATCGATACCGACGGTAGAACGGAAGAAAAGCGTATTGATGTGGTCGGTACCGACTCACCGTTCTCAGTAGAAACTTTCGGGCGCCCTCGGCGCATCGCTATTGATCCGGATAATCGCGTGTTGACGAACTCCAAAGACATCAAGCTGCGAGCGTCGATTGTCCGTGGTCAGGGCCTGACGCAACAGGGCGATCTGGCGGGAGCGCTCAGCGAGTTCAACAAAGCGCTGGAAGCGAGCAAGAACAGCTCGCTTGCGCATTACCGGATCGCTGAAGTTTTTTATCTGCAGAAAAATTATCAAGCCTCAGCCAATGCCTATCGGGAATCACTCAACGGAGATGGCGAACCGCGCTGGACCGAGGTCTGGAGCCATCTGCAACTGGGAAAGATCTTCGATGTCACCGGGCAGCGCGAGCGTGCCGTCAACGAGTATCGGCAGGCAATCCAGACCAACGACAACACGCAGGGCGCGCTAGAAGAAGCGCGCCGCTATATGCAAAAGCCGTTCGAGCGCGAAAAAGGAAGTTAACGACGCAGCGTGGGAACACAGCGTGATCAGACCTTCAGAAATCCCTTGCGCCGCTGTTCGCTGTAGCGATGGAGAGCATCCTCGATAATGGGATACGCCTTGCCGGCTGACTGAATTTCATCCACTTCAACCGACTTCCCTTCTAACAACTTGTAGTCCTGAAAGAATCGCCGGAGCATGATGGCGCGATGCGGCGGCATCTGGGCCGCCTCGCGATAGGAATTGAATTCAGGGTCTTCAGTGGCGACCGCGATAATCTTGTGGTCCTTCTTCCCCGAATCGATCATGGTCATGAGCCCGATCGCGCGCGCATGAATGATAGTCAAAGGCACAACCGGTTCCTGGCAGAGAACGAGCACATCGAGCGGGTCATCGTCTTCGGCCAGAGTTTGGGGTACAAAGCCGTAGTTTGCCGGATAGTAAACCGCGGAATAAAGAATACGGTCGAGTTTGATCAATCCGCTAGTCTTATCGAGTTCATACTTAACGCTCGAACCGAAGGGAATCTCGATCACAGTGTTGAACTCCTGCGGCAGTTCGCTGCCAGGAGTGACGTCGTGCCAGGGATGAATCATACGATCAGCCTGCCTTCAATATGGGCGATGTATCCAGCGAGCATTGTAAATGCGCTGACGCAGCCGCCAAGTTACTAGTGGTCGATCAGAGCGCAAGAGGCCGAAGCGGGCCAAGCTATAATCGACCAGACGCATCTGCTGCGTGGCCGAAAGATGTCCCAGGGCAGGGTTCGACCAACCGTATCTAAAAGAAAACCGTCATTCATGCGGACGCTGGAAAAAAAACAAATCCTGAAAAATGTCGGCTCGAGCTGGTCCGCGCTCGGAATTAACGTCATTGTCGGCATTTTTCTTTCCCCGTTTATTCTTCATCGCCTTGGGGACGCGGCCTTCGGCATCTGGGTATTGATTTTTTCGGTGACGGGCTATTACGGCCTGTTCGACCTGGGGATTCGCTCCTCTGTCATTCGCTATGTTTCGAAGTACACCGCCACTGACGATCGATTAAAGCTAACGGGTTTCGTTAATACCGCCCTTTTCAGTTATGCGGGGATCGGCATCGTGAGCATGGCGATCACGACCATGCTCGCGACTTCGGTTGAGCACATTTTCAAGGGCATCCCGCCCGAGATGCATGCGCAGGCGCGTCTGCTACTGCTCATGGTCGGCGCTTCGGTCAGCATCAGTTTTCCGCTTGGGGTTTTCGGCGGAATGCTCGAAGGCCTGCAGCGCTTTTACATACTGAACTGGACAAGCATCGGCGCGACTCTAGCGCGCGCCGCGCTGATCGTTTACTTCCTGAATCGTGGCTATGGTCTGCTCACCGTGGCTCTCATCACAGTGGGCTTGCCCATCATTTCGTCCATCATCCGCGGGATCATCGTTTTTAATCTGTGCCCCCTGCCAATCGGCTTGCGCTATGTAGATCGAGAGTCGTTCCGCCACATGGCAAATTATGGAGGCACCACTTTTCTGGTGATGGTGGCGGCGCGTCTGCGCTTTCGAACCGACGAGCTCGTTCTTGGAGCGATGATGTCAACGGTTGCCGTTGCGTGGTTCAACATCGGCGCTCGAATCGTAGATTACGCGCAGGAATTTGTGGCGAGCCTGGCGCAGGTTTTCGTGCCCATGTCGAGCCAGTCTGAGGCGGTCGGCGATCTTGAGCGGATACGAAAAATTTATATTGCCGGAAACCGGGTGTGCGCTTTTCTGATTTTGCCGATCACCGCAATTTTGATTGTCTTCGGCAAACACATCATCCGCATTTGGGTTGGTAGCCGTTATGTTCCAAATAGCTATCCGGTGCTGGTGGTGATGATCATCCCCTTCGCGCTTATGCTCGCCCAGGCGGCATCGACGCGCATTCTGTTTGGCTTAGGCACGCACCAGACGATGGCGAAGATCACGGTGATCGAAGGAATCGCGAATCTGATTCTCAGCATTGCGCTGGTGCGGCCGTTCGGCATCGTTGGCGACGCCCTTGGCACCGCCATCCCGCTCAGCTTCACCTGCCTCGTATTCCTGCCGCGTCACATGAAAAAGCAAATCGGGGTGCCGGTCTGGACTTTTTTAAAAGACGCGTACACCTTGCCGCTACTTTTTACCATGCCGTTTGTGGGGATTTTGATGGCCGCCAATCACTTCTTTTATCCGAAAAATCTGATCCAACTGGCGATCGAGAGCCTCTTCGTGAGCTCTTTTTACGGGGCGGGGCTGCTTTGGGCCTATAAGACCAACCGGGCGTTTCACGTGGCGGAACTTGTTGGGGAGCCGAAAAGGGCCGCTATAGAGCAAACGCCGCAGGCTGTGGCGGAAGTGCAATATCAGAACGAGCAGTAAGGTTCCGGTAGTCCGGAGCTAGTTAGTACACAGACATCTGCAATCACTTTCACTCGCTCAGGGTCAGCTCCGAAAGCGTGAGCTAGAATGATTTTCGGATAACAGTTTGTACAGGTTGCGGGCGTGAGCACGCACGAAATGGAATCCCAAATGCGTCTTGCAACTGTTATTGGTACGGTGGGCAATCGAGGATTGGGCAAGGATGCGTGAACTGTACGTCGTCGGCGGGGTTTTGCGAGAAAGCTTTTTCAAGCAACTGCCGGAATGGAACTATTACCGGAAAGCCTTGATCCTCAAGGTGAAACCTGACTCCAGGACGGCCAAGGCCGTGCTTGAGTATGAATCGCGCCCCGAAAGCTGCCCAGCCGAATCGCCCTCGATTTTATTCAAGTCTTCCACACTGCTCGGGGACAAACTGTACGCCTGCACCCAGACCGAAGTTATGGTCTATCAACTTCCCGGATTCGAACTGCTTCATTATATTTCCCTTCCCTGCTTTAACGATGTCCATCATGTAGCTCCAACGCCACGAGGAACGATGCTCGTCGCTGACACGGGTCTCGACCTGGTAGTGGAGATTTCCACTACCGGCGAAGTATTGCGGGAGTGGAGCGCGGTCGGAGAAGACACATGGGAACGATTTTCGCGGGAGGTCGACTACCGAAAGGTTCTCGATACCAAGCCGCACAAGGCTCACGCGAATTTCGTTTTTCAGCTTGGCGAGGAAGTATGGGTTACACGCTTTCACCAGCGAGACGCGATTAGCCTGACCCAGCCGGGGCGGCGTATCGAAATTGGAGTGCAGCGGCCCCATGACGGCCACGTTGTCGGCGACTGGATTTATTTCACTACGGTTGATGGACGCATGGTTGTTGCCAACCGTCAGACGCTGCGTGTCGAAGAAATTTTCGATTTGAATGCAATTGACAATCCTCAAAAACGGGTTCTTGGCTGGTGTCGAGGCGTCGCCGTGTTGGAGAAGGAAAAAGTCTGGGTCGGCTTCACGCGTATACGAAGCACAAAATTCAAAGAGAATTTGCTTTGGGCGAAGCATGGGTTCGAAGCAAAGAACAAGCCCACACATATGACGCTTTACGACTTGCGAAGCAAGAAAAGCCTCGATGAAATCGACCTTGAACCTTACGAACTGGCGGCGTTGTTCAGCATCCATGAAATTCAGGGGAGTGGTGCTCAGCGTGCAACTATCCCCCCGGAGACGGCTAAAGTCTCGCAGTAAATTGTTTTCCTCCCCTCATCCGGCCGTAGTACTGGCCGTCATGCTTACTCGATTTGCAAGCTACAGGTCCGCACGCCCTTCCGCGGGCCGGGCGGGTTTAGCAGGGCTGTAGCAGGACAATAAATGCCGGACAGTTCATTCAAAGTGGTGATCTTTACATCGGTTCCACCTCGACGAGTGGAACGGATCATAGCGCGTATTCGCCGCGACGCGCCCGAAGCGCAAGTGGTTGGCATTCTCTATGCCCAGTTCCCACGCAAGAATCTGAAGAAGCGTGTCGCCACCTGGCGGAAGAAAATGAAGCGTCCGGTTTATTGGGCTTATGTTCTGCACCGCTTTACCGCTTCCGCGGGGAAAAAAATACAAAACCTCGGTGACTCGGTGATTCGCCTCATGCACGCGGGCCCGAACAAGCCGAACGGCAACCAGGATTATGGCCGCGACGATCTCGCGGCTTATTGCCAGCGCAACGGCATGGGCTTTCTCAGTGTCGATGATATCCACTCCGAAGAGGCCTTACAGTTCGTCCGCAAGCTTAACGCCGACCTGGGTCTAGTCTTCGGAACAAAAATCTTAAAGCCCTCTTTGTTCGAGATCCCGAAACAAGGTTCGATAAACATCCACAAGCGCAAGGTGCCCGATTATCGCGGAGGCGGCCCGGTTGGCCTGTGGGAGTTGATGGACGGCCAGAAAGAAATCGGTATCACCGTCCATCGTGTCGAAGCGAAAGTTGATGTGGGGGCGGTGATACGTTCGGCTGTAATTCCGATCGAGCCTTACGACGATCTCGAAAGCTTAGGGCTGAAGGCCGAGGTGGTCGGGGCCGACATGATCGTCGCCGCTATCGCCGATTTTGCCCGCGGAACTGTGAGCGAAATACCTCAAGCGGGTCCGAGCAAGCTATTCAAAAATCCGTCCGCTGAAGACTTATTGCAGTTGAAAAAACAGCTGGCCTCGCAGCGTAGAGGATATGGGACCCCATTCCGCCGACCGCGATGGAAGTTGCTCGTTAAGTCGGTGCTGCATTCGGCTCAAATCGTTTTTCGGCACCGGCGGCACAAGTGGGACGGGGATTATCCTCTGATCATCCTCTTCCACCACCTGGTCTCTGACCGTCCGCACCGTTTTGGAGTTTCCACTTCCTATTTCCTGCGCCAGGTCAATTTCCTGCTCCGGCACTACAAGGTGGTCGGCCTGAGCGAGGCCGTGGAGATGCTGCGTAAGGGCGAAGTGAGACAGCCGACGGTCTGTATCACCTTCGACGACGGCTACGCCGACAACTTCATCAACCTGCGAGCGGTGACCGAAGAAACCGGAGTGCCGATTGCATATTTCATTTCGACGAGCTACATGTCTAGCGGCAAGGAGTTTGCCCATGACGTAACTGAGAACGAGCATGGATTTCTGCCCAACACCTGGGAGCAGATTGAAATCCTGAAGCACAGCGGGTATGAAATCGGCAGCCATACTCGTACTCACGTCGACTGCGGAACGACGGACGAGGGCACTTTGCGCGACGAGATCGCCGGCTCTGCGGACGATCTGGAGGAGCGACTGGGCCCGACCAAGCATTTCTCGTTTCCGTATGGGTTTCCTCAGAACATCTCGGAACCAGCGGCAAAGATCGCGTGCGAGACGTATCCGAATGTCTTCGCCGCGTACCCCGGGAGAAACTATTGCGGCGATGGCCGCCGCATCCTGAAGCGCGGCAACTTTTCACATACTGTCTGGGAGCTTGCGCTGCAACTTCAGTCAGTTTTGAACAGAGATCCTGAAGAACCGGAACATCTCCGGTAGTTGCACGTACAGTTATAGGTAAGCCCTCGGCACTGGTTGGTGCGTTTACCTACGGCGGAGTCAGAAGGTTGCAATTTGCTTCACACCCGTGCGCCCAAGCTTTCAAAGTTAGCGTAAAATCGTAAATGATTAATGAATGCAACGATTTGCCGCCGTACTCGCACGGGGTCTTCGGAAGCCCAATTGCTCCCTCTTCAGTTCAGAGCGAATGCGCACCCGAAAATGAAGACCAACCAACGTCGAGTAGAGATTAAAGTTCGGCTCCGCAGTTGTTTTCCGCACAATCAGGCCGCCCCGGCAGGCAGCTTAAATGGGCCGTTAGCAGGAAGGGCAAGCTTTCGTTTGATCTCCGCACGATAGCGAATTTTTTCTGCATACATGTTTCTGCACATCTTTCAATTAGACAATTTTGAGCAGTACAATTTTGAGCGACACACCTTTGAGCAACACAACTTTGAGCACCATCTCCTGGAGGATTACTGATTTGAGCGCATCGACCAGTCACCTGATAGCCCCGCATGGGGGAGAACTTGTACAGCTGCAAGCATCCGACGCGCGGGTCGCGGAGTTGAAAGGACAGTCGAAGGACTGGCCTTCTTGGGATCTGACCGCCCGGCAAGTGTGCGATCTTGAGCTTCTGATGAATGGCGGCTTTTCGCCGCTGCGCGGGTTCATGAACCGCGCCGATTACGAAGGCGTGTGCAAAGACATGCGTCTCGCAAACGGCACTCTCTGGCCGATGCCGATCACGCTCGACGTAACTGAAGACTTCGCTAAGAAACTTACCGCCGGATCGAGCAAGATCGCTCTTCGCGATGGCGAAGGCGTGATGCTAGCCGTGCTGAGGGTCAAGGATGTCTGGCAACCAGATCGCACCGAAGAAGCAAAGGCGGTATTCGGAACCACGAGCGCCAAGCATCCCGGTGCGGACTACGCGATCAACAAGTCGAACCCGTGGTATGTGGGCGGAGACCTAGAAGGCGTGCAGGCTCCCTCGCACTACGATTTCCGCACCTTGCGCTTAGGGCCAGCCGACCTGCGTGCCGAGTTTGGGCGACTCGGATGGACGACGGTTGTCGCTTTCCAGACCCGGAACCCGATGCATCGCGCTCACGTCGAATTGACGATGCGGGCTGCGAAGCAGGTTCAAGCTAATCTCTTGATTCATCCCTCCGTGGGCATGACCAAACCGGGAGATGTGGATTACTTCGTCCGCACCCGCTGTTACCAGTTGCTGCTTTCGAAATATCCAAAGGGCACGGTTGAACTGGCTATGTTGCCGCTCGCCATGCGCATGGGTGGACCGCGCGAGGCAATATGGCATGGCCTGATCCGCAAGAATCATGGCTGCACTCACTTCATCGTAGGCCGCGACCACGCTGGTCCGGGCAAAGACGAAAACGGTAAAAATTTCTACGGCCCGTATGACGCGCAGGAACTCTTCAAAAAGCATGAAAAAGAAATGGGCGTCACCATGGTCCCCTTTCAAATGATGGTTTATCTCGAAGGGGAAGATCGCTACGTTCCCGCCGACGAGGTTCCAAAAGGGGCGAAGGTGCTCGACGTTTCAGGCACCGAACTCCGCCAGCGCCTGAACGAAGGCCGCGATATTCCGGCATGGTTTACCTATCCGGAAGTGGTGCAGGAGCTGCGGCGCAGCTATCCGCCACGCGACAAGCAGGGTGTGACGATCTTCTTCACCGGACTTTCAGGCTCCGGCAAGTCGACGATCGCGAATGCGCTCATTACCAAATTCCTGGAACAAGGCGGCCGTCCGGTCACTTTGCTGGATGGGGATTTGGTGCGCAAGAATTTATCTAGCGAACTCGGCTTCTCGAAGGAACATCGTGATATCAACATCCGCCGCATAGGTTATGTTGCCTCGGAAATCACGAAGAATGGTGGTATCGCGGTTTGCGCTCCGATCGCTCCGTATGAGGCGACGCGGAAGGCTGTTCGCGAGATGATCGAGCCCTTCGGTGGCTTTATTCTGGTGCACGCCGCCACTTCCATCGATGTTTGTGAGCAGCGCGACAGAAAGGGACTATACGCAAAAGCCCGAGCCGGCATCGTAAAGGAGTTTACCGGGATCTCCGATCCCTACGAAGCCCCGGTCAATGCTGAAGTCGTGATCGATACTGCAAAGTTGAGCCCCGAGGAAGCGGCGCAGACCATTATTCTGCACCTCGAGCGCGAAGGCTTTGTCGGGGCTAGTAAATAACTCCGGGTTCTCCGTTCCTCAACCCGCATTGTTTTACTAGCTCTAGGTGTGGGAAGCTGAAGTTGGAATTAGACACGGCATGGATCTTTTAGGGCTAAAAATAACGATCGGCTTTCTAGTTGGGACACTGATCGGCCTGACGGGGCTGGGCGGCGGCGTATTGCTGCTGCCCATGCTCATTTTCGGGCTACACGTCCCAGCCATTACCGCCGTTGGGTCCGACGCTCTTTTCAACTTCTTCACTAAAATTCCTGCCAGCATCATGCATTTGCGCAAGGGCACGGTCCGGCGCAAGGTCGTGCTCGCCATGGCGGTCGGCAGCATTCCCGGCTCTTATCTTGGAGTGACTTTTCTGCAGCACCTACGCCATGTGTATGGCACAGGCGTGAATGACTTCATTAAGTCAGCGGTCGGACTTCTGCTGGTTTTGATTCCAACTCTGCTGATGTTTCAAGGACGAATCGAAAATCATCTGGCTGGACGGCAGCCGACATTAAAATCTTTCGCTGGGATGAGCGTCATCGGTCTGGTTGGCGGATTCCTGGTTGGAATTACTTCGGTCGGATCAGGGAGCATCATTATGATGATGCTTTTGCTTTTCTACTCCTTCGCTCCGAAAATTATGGTCGGAACCGACATCGTACACGCGGTAATTTTGACCGGCGTGACCAGCATTTTGCACTGGAAGGCGGGAAACGTCGATCCGCACCTGGTGGGGTCGTTGCTAATCGGTTCGATCCCTGGCGGAATTATCGGATCGCATCTGAGTACCCGAGTGCCGGTGTTATGGCTCCGCCGCATCTTGTGCACGGTGCTCTTAATGACCGGCGCAAGAATGCTTTGGGCATAGTTAATTTTATGGCTTCTTCAGATTTGTCTTTAGCTTCTTCAGATTTGTCTTTATAAGATATGTCTTCAAACACGAACGAAATTTTGGAACGCATTCATGCGGGGCTCGAAGCAGCACGCGAAGTCCTCAATCGTTTTACTCCGGGAGCGATCGAAGCCGAGTACAAGGTCGGACACGATCCCGTCACTGAGGCCGACCGCGCCGTTGATGACATCCTTCGCAAGATGCTCATTCGTGGCGGCGAGGGATGGCTCTCGGAAGAGACGGTCGACGATTTCACTCGTCTCGACAAGCAGCGCGTTTGGGTCGTCGATCCGCTGGATGGCACGCGTGAATTCGTGCAGGGCATTCCGGAATTCTGCGTCTCCATCGCTTACGTCGAAAATGGCGTTCCCATAGCTGGTGGCATCTGCAATCCCGCAACCGACGAACTGATTCTCGGCTCGCGCACTACCGGTGTGACTTATAACGGCAAACCGAGCCAGCCTAGCCAGCGCACAGATTTGCACGGGGCACTGGTTCTCGCGAGCCGCAGCGAAGTGAAGCGAGGGGAGTGGAAGCAATTCGAATCGGCTGAATTTAACATTAAGCCGATGGGCTCGGTCGCTTACAAGTTAGGCCTCGTAGCCGCGGGCCGGGCTGACCTGACTTTTACGCTTGTCCCAAAAAATGAGTGGGACGTGGCTGCCGGCGCCGCATTGGTCGAAAGTGCCGGAGGCTGGGTGCTGAAGCTTGACAATTCACCGCTGCGCTGCAACCAGGAAAATCCGCTGATCTCCGGCCTGCTCGCAGGAGCGCCGGCATTGCGCGATCCGCTGCTCGCCTTGCTCGATCGCCACGCTCAAACCATAAGCTCCGAGAAACAATAACGGTAACCGGAGCGCCTCGCTTGCCTGTCTTGAGGCGGACGCCCGGGCATGGGCGTGCGAATGTTGCGTGGCGAACCGATCTTCTCCTGAGCACGGCAATGGAGGCAGAGGTCCCCACCATGCCCACTTCCATTTACAATTCCGGTTACGCACCAATAGCACGCAAATGGCACACACTTCTTCCATCGTTTTCCTGATGTACCACGAGCTTGACCTCCCTGGCCGAAAGCTGTGTCAGTCCGAGCCAGGCTACGTGCGCTACATTCTGCCGGTGGATACTTTCCGGCAGCAGATGGAGTGGCTAAAACAGAACGGGTGGGCCGGTCTCAACGTCAGCGAGGCGCTGCGGCATCCTGAAGGACGAAGTGTGTGTATCACGTTTGACGATGGGTGCGAGACGGACCTGATCGCCGCCGCCCCCATCCTAAGAGAATATGGATTTAAGGCGACCTCGTACGTGACCACCGGCTTTATGGGTACTCCCGGTTACCTGACCGCTGAGCAGCTTCGAGAACTCGACGGCACGGCATTCGAGATCGGCTGTCATTCCATGACGCATCCTTATCTGTGCGAGTTGTCGCAAACCGAATTGAAGCGTGAAATTGTGGACGCAAAAATTCAGTTAGAGAATATTCTCAGGCATCCCATCGAGCATTTCTCATGTCCGGGTGGCCGGTTTGACCAGCGGACGCTTGCGACTGCGCGCACGGCTGGATTCAGCTCTGTGGCAAACAGCCGCTTTTATGCGAACACTGTGCGCACCGACCGTTACGAGCTTGGACGTGTAGCCATGCTTCGCGATCTCTCCCTTTCTCAATTCGCCGCGACCTGCCATGGGAAGGGGCTGTGGAAAAAGAGGCTTACACACCGAACGCGAGAAAAGGTTCAACATTTGATTGGAAATCGAGCCTACGATCGAGTGAGAGCAGCGATGTTAGGACGCAAACTTCGCTGACAAGATTACTTAAGTAAGAAGTGCCCTAGCGGTCCCTCCATACAGACACCTTCCAGACCACCATTTACTCCTGACAAGTGAATCGCTGAAATGCCCCGTCCAGTGTGGGTTTCAAAGGCGTACGCATTTCTTAAAAGTGCAAGCAGCGAGTCGCTCACTAGTTCACAGCAAACTCAAACCACGCGGTCAAGCAGCGAAATGTACTTCCGGCACCTAGGAACCCTACATGGTTCCCAGTAGAGTCGGCGAGTGGACAATCGACTAGTCCCCCAATTTAGCAAGGTCGAGGCGTCGCAATGAAAGCAGCTCGAAATACTCCTCTTAATGGTCTTAATGGCCAGGTCAATGGATTGCATGGTCAAGCGATCGTTAACATCTCTTGCCTAACGCAGCTATGTTTTCTAGCCGTCACAGTCATTATTTCTCTAGTCGCGTCCTCCTGTGGAATGCCGGCGCAGGCTGCAGGGACGCAGGCACCCCCGCCGAACAGTTTGACGGTACGCGGAAGCCTGCCTCCAGCCGGCATCAATCAAGCGTATAACGCCGTGCTTTCGGTTGGCGGCGGAAGCTCGCCGTACCATTTTTCGGTCAAGAACGGCGACCTTCCTCCCGGCGTCAGCTTGAATCCCACGACCGGCAGACTTTCTGGGACGCCTACGAATTCTGGCGACTATTCATTCGAAGTGATCGTGACTGATGCTCCGCGCCTTGATCAGGGTAGCCAGACGTTTGAAGTTCGGGTAGCTGGTAAACCGAGCAACAACGGAGTGAGCATAAGCGTTAACCCGGGCACAGCAACTATCGTCTCGACGGCTAAGCATCAGTTCATGGCTACGGTTCAAGGCACGTCGAATACCGGTGTGAAATGGTCCGCGTCCGCAGGCTCGATTAGTTCGAACGGTCTCTACACCGCTCCGTTGGTCACGTCTTTAGAGACGACCGTTGTCACCGCTACCAGTGTGGCCGACTCATCGAAATCAGCGAATGCAACGATCACTCTTAGCCCGGGCACAACTACAAATCTGACGATCTCAACGGCAAGCCTGGCAGGCGCAACGCGCGGAAGTGCTTACAATGCGGCCCTGTCAGCTAATGGGGGAACCGCTCCTTACAAGTGGAACGTTACGGCCGGCAGCCTTCCGGGCGGCATCTCTATAAACGATTCCGGTACTGTTTCCGGTGTTCCGTTGGCGACCGGCACTTTCAACTTCGGGCTAGCGGTTGCAGACGCGTCCGGCAAAACTGCCACCAGCAACTTGAGCATCGCGGTTGCGAGCGCGAGCAACAGCGGCTTTGATGGGCCCGCCGAATTGCCGCGAGCGACGGTCGACAGCGCACTGGCGGACACCCCTGCGCCTGGCTCAACCATCTTCGTAAATGCAGGCGGCGATCTACAAGCCGCCTTGAATAACGCGAGTTGCGGCGACATCGTTTCGCTTCAAGCGGGTGCTACCTTCAGCGGCAAGTTCGAGTTGCCTGCCAAGAACTGCGACGGCAGCCATTGGATCATTATTCGTACCAGTTCACCGGACAGCGCTTTGCCGGCGGAAGGGCAGCGGATCAATCCCTGCTACGCCGGGGTTGCGTCGCTCGTCGGTCGCCCCAGCTATAACTGTCCCAGTGCGAAAAATGTGCTGGCTAAAATTCAGGTTGTGAGCGCCGGTGACGGTCCTATAAAGCTGGCCCCGGGCGCGAATTTTTATCGCTTGATCGGATTGGAAGTGACCAGACTCACTTCCACCCGAGGCTCAGCCCGTTTGATCACTGGGCAAGGAACCTCGGACCACATCGTCGTTGACCGATCATGGCTCCACGGACAAACACAGGATGAGACCAGCCTGGGCGTGAGCCTGGGCGGCATGACCAACGCCGCCGTAGTCGATTCTTATTTCAGCGATTTCCATTGCATCTCGCGAACCGGCAGCTGCACCGATTCTCATGCCGTGGCGGGCGGGTGCAGCGACACGCACGATGGCCCCTTCAAGATTCAGGACAATTTCCTAGAGTCTTCGGGTGAGGGAATTTTGTTCGGCGGCGGAGAGGCCACAACAACTCCGTCCGACATTCAGATCCTCAACAATCATTTCTGGAAACCGTGGCAGTGGATGAAGGGGAGTCCTAACTTTGTAGGGGGTCGTGACGGTAGTCCCTTTATTGTCAAGAACCATCTCGAACTCAAGAATGCTGTACGGGTATTAGTCGAAGCGAACCTATTGGAAAATAACTGGGGGGGCTTCAGCCAAAACGGAAGTGCCATTCTGCTCACGCCCAAGAATCAGCACACCCAAGATGGTAGGGATGTGTGCCCAATCTGCCAGGTCACCGATATCACAATCCGATATGCGCGAATTTCGCACGCAGGCGGCGGATTTGAGATGGCCACAGCTCTCTCCGGGAATGGAGTGAACGGAGCGCCTGCACTCGCTGGCGAACGGTGGAGCATCCACGACGTTGTGCTTGATGACCTCAGCCCAAAATATTTGGGAAACGGGGGCATATTTCTCATCATGAACGTTTGGCCCGTGAATCCGATGAATTCAATTACTATCAATCACGTTACCGGCTTCCCTGACCCCGCGGCACACATGCTGGTTTTGGGTAACATTCATTGGACTTCAGCACCGATGTACGGGCTCGTATTCACGAACAATCTGATGACCACTGGAAGGTATCCAGTTTGGAACAGCGGTGGCAGCGCCAGTTGCTCCTTCGCCGACGTGCCGGTTACGAGCATCAGCAAATGTTTCACTACATTCACTTTCTCGAATAACGCTTTTATTGGAACACCTTCGGCTTTTCCAGCTTCGGTTTGGCCTAGTGGAAATATCTTTCCGCAAACCAGTGATTCCGTTGGATTCATGAACTACAACAATGCCAACGGCGGAGACTATGAACTGCAGGCGAACAGCGTGTACAAGAATAAAGGCACTGACGGCAAGGATCTAGGCGCGGACGTGGTCGGTCTCAAAGCAGCGTTAGCTAACGTCGAATAAGGGTAAGAATCGTTTTTTCATCCGTTAATACAGTTCATATGTGGACAACAAAATAATGAGGGCCCGGAAATCGCGGACCCTCATTTTTCTTTGTGCTGATGCTTGCCCAAGGTCGCGGCGCGCCACTCATACTCGCGACCTATACTAAGGTCCCCTTGCCGATCCTTTTTTTAACCCATAACTTGTATATGTTTGCAGTCAACCTTGGATTGCCCGGGCGCGGACGGTTGCGCGAGCGCGGGACCTGCGACACATGAGAGACTGGGGCATGGCTCAACTCCAGTTGCTACCTTCATATTTTGCGAGTCAGGTGCGGAAGTTGTTCCCGGCAAATCTGCCCTGCACCCTCCTGCTAAGCTTCTCCTTCTACTTCCTTTGGCCTGCCTTGGCGTTCGGCGCTGCTCCGCCAACGGGCGAAAATGCATACTGTGGCAAGGGGAACGCTGCGCAATTCGGCGACAAGGACGGGCTGGCTGAACTACCTCGAGCGTGCTTCTACACCGCGCTTGAAGGAACGCCGTCACGGGGAAAACAGATCCGTGTCGCTGGCAAGTCCGATCTTGCATCCGCGATTGAGCACGCCAGGTGCGGCGATATTTTGCTTCTAGCTGCCGGAAACTCGTTCGATGTAAAAGAATTCCCCGCCAAAAAATGTGACGACGAACACTTCATCACAATAAGAACGGATACTTCCGACTCCAAGCTTCCTCCTGAAGGAACCCGCATTTCTCCAGCTTGGGCTGGGGTCTCCAGCCTTTCGGGGCACCCCTCGTTTGCTCAACCAGGCGATGGCCCTGCGAAGTTGCTCGCCACCTTGGTCGTGAGGAGGCCGTCCGGAGTTGCAGTTGGTGACCACGTCCGCTTCATCGGTATCGAGTGGACAACTGCCAGCGATGTCTACATCAGCCGCATCGTGTCGGCTGAGCACGGCGATCACATTATTTTCGATCGCAACTGGTTCCATCCTGCCGAAGGGCAGGAAGTAGCCCATGCCATCGGCATGTCCGACGGCGCGCACGTCGTTGCTGTCATCAATTCCTACATTAGCGGCCTCTACTGCGTTGCCCGTACCGGAAAATGCACAGACGCGACGGCGGTCGGCGGGGGCAAAGGCGACGAAGCTATTTCGACGCTGAAGATTTACAACAATTTTCTGGAATCCTCAGGCGAGAACATTTTGTTTGGCGGGGCTGCGGCGACCCAGGTTCCAACTGACATAGAGATCCGCCGTAATCATTTGTTCCGCCCGATGCAGTGGAAAGAGGGCCAGCCCGGCTATGTCGCCTCGAATTCCGGAGAGCCTTTTATCGTAAAGAATAACTTCGAGCTCAAGAGCGCTATTCGGGTTTTATTTGAATCGAACCTGCTGGAAAATACCTGGGGTGGGTTCAGCCAGGCCGGTTTTTCCATTCTTCTTACTCCGAAGAGTCAGCAGAACCAGTGTCCGCTTTGTCGCGTGAATGATGTCACCATCCGATTTAATCGGATTCGAAACGTTGGCGGAGTCCTGGAGATTGCCGACTCGCCATCGAAAACTGGCGGCTTTGCTGCTGACGGCGGCCGCTACAGCATTCACGATCTTTTCGCCGACAGCGTGCATGAACAGGATTGGAAGGGGGGAGGCGGCTTCCTCCGACTCGTTTCCTGGCAACCTCCGCTACATGACATTCAGGTTAGCCACGTCACCGCGTTTGTGCCGGGGCGCATGCTTTCCATTTTGAATCCCGGAGCAAAACTGAAAAACTTCATCATGACGGACAACGTCTTTTCTGTCGGGGCGGATCGGCCAATCGGTTCCGCGGGAGGCGGTCCTGAAAGCTGTGCCGGAAAGAGCCAGCAAGTCGGCGGTGAAGCGGTGGTCACGGAGTGCTTTGATCCCTACAAATTTGAGAATAACCTGATTATTAGTAACCGAGGATCTTTCCCCAAAGGCAATCACGTCGTGACGTCCGCCGAGGCGGCAGGAGTTCGCGATCTCAAGGACGGGCTCGCCAATGATCCGCGGCTCTGTCATGAAAAGTCTCCGGGATGCAAGAAACCGTCGCCAGGAGCGGGGTCGTCATCCGACGGTCGAGACTTGGGCGCAGACATCGACGCCATCGAGACGGCCGTAGCGGGGGTGGAGTGATGAGAATGACCTTCGTAACCGCTTGATGGGCGCAGGTTTGGGCAATTTCATCGAACTCGCGTGATAAAATTCCAAAAGTGCCTACTGCCGGAGCAACTGACCGCAAAAACGCCCCTGTCTTCGTAATGGGATGCCATCGTTCCGGTACGAATCTGCTCTATGACATGCTGTTATCGTCTGGGGGGTTCGCGATTTACCGCGGTTATTTGCCGATTTATAAGATTCTTATCCCACGATTTGGCTCGATAGAGAACCGTGCGAATCGCAAAAGGATTCTCGAGACCTGGCTTCGCAGCAAAGGATTTCGCCGCACAGGCCTTGATGCCGACGTGCTCTCGGCCCGTATACTCGACGAATGCCGCAGTGGAGGCGATTTTATCCGAGTGGTTATGGATTCGGTGGCCTCCAGTCAGCAAATGCAGCGTTGGGCGGTTTACGATCCCGACAACGTGCAGCACGCGGAGCGGGTCAAACGTGATATTCCAAATGCCTTGTTTGTGCATATCATCCGGGACGGCCGCGACATCGCGTTATCGCTCAAGAAGATGGGTGGCTTTGCACCGTTACCATGGGATCGCGGCCAAACAGACAGTCTCGTTGCGACTTCGCTCTACTGGGCGTGGATGGTGCGCAAGGGGCGCGAGCACGGCGGGAAATTTCGAGGTGATTACATCGAGATCCGCTACGAAGATCTGATCACGAATCCCGAAGCCACGCTTGCGAGCCTCGGCAGTTTTTTAAGCCAGGATCTTGACTACGGCCGCATTCAGCGAGCAGGACTCGGTCGATTGTCGGAAACGAATTCCTCATTTCGCGAGGAAGGTAAAAGCGAGCAACTCAAGCCTGTTGGACGTTGGAAAGAGAGATTGACGCCGGAGGAGATTGCAGCCATCGAGGCAACCGTGGGTCAATCTCTTGAGGAAAATGGCTATCCGCTTTCTTCTTCGGCCGGGGAGCGGCGGCGCAGCCTGCGGTACTCTTCTATGCAGGGCCTGTATCCCGCATTTTTGAATAGCAAACTTTGGCTCAAGCTGCATACGCCGATTGGAAGATTTTCGAATCTTTCGGCGCTTGAACTTGAAGATGAAGTGTCACCGGTAGCGCAGTCAGTGCAACTGTAGAAGGTTCTGCGAATCATCGGTGTGCCACGCAGCGTAACAAATTTAACGTAACCACTAACAACAATCACCACCAGTATGAGCCCTCTCGCCGAGAAAAAAGCGTTCACAGAGGACGATCAGCCCTGCCTTCCTTCGCGAGCGCAGCAAGATCGATCGACGGCGCCGGTATTTGTACTGGGTTGCGGCAGATCGGGCACAAAATTTTTGTATCATACCCTGCTCTCGGCGGGAGGCTTCGCGGTTTATCACGCGGAAAGCAATGCCTTCAACCTGCTCGGCCTTCGATTCGGCAATCTGGCTCATCGGCAAAATCGCCGGCACCTGCTCGACGCCTACTACACCAGCAAATTGTTTGAGCGCACCGGCCTCGCACCGCATGATATTGACGAGCGAGTGATGGAGGATTGCCGCAACGCCGGTGATTTTCTGCGAATTGTAATGGAAGCTATCGCTCGCAAACAGGGCGTCCAGCGCTGGGCCGAATCCACTCCGCTGCACTTGCTCTATCTTCCGCTCATCAAGAAGTTAATCCCCGATGCCCTGGTCGTTCACATTATTCGAGATGGTCGAGACGTCACTGCTTCGCTGCATCGCATTGGTTGGATCCGTCCGCTGCGCTGGGATCGCGCGCGTGCCTTCCTCGTGCCTGCAATCTATTGGCAGTGGATCGTGAGCAAGGGCCGCCGGTATGGTCGGGACCTGGGCGGCGACTACATGGAGGTGCACTATGAGGAACTGGTGCAAAATCCGCGGGAAACGTTATCGAAGATCGGCCGATTTATCGATCACGATCTCGAATACGATCGCATTCAGCGCGTGGCGCTGGGATCCGTGCACAACCCCAATTCCTCCTTTCGCGGCGATGGCAAGGAAACAGAAGCTAGTACGATTGGCCGATGGAAGCGGATGTTCAATGCTTCGCAGGTCCGCGATATCGAATCGAGCATTGGCAACTTGCTTGTACAAACCGGCTATACTCTCGAAGCCTCAGCGAAGGATGCGCACTCCTCGCTCGCGGTTCGCCTTATGAACATTGTTTACCCGGCTTATTTCGATTTAAAGCTAAGGCTGAAGTCTGACACTCCCCTCGCCCGTATCGCCGACAAAAGACGAATGGGAACGCTGGAGTCAAACACTGCGCGGAACCCTAGCCATCGTCGGTATAAATGTTGATGGGTCTGAAACTAACACCAGAGACGTTCAGTCATGGCGGTTGATAGAACACCGGCGAGTATTCGCACATCCATCGATGAGTCGATCGCTCAGCTTGTATTTGATAGCGCCTCGCAGCAGCTAGCCGACCTCTGGCGGCACGATCCTACGTCTGGCACGGCGAGTTTCGTTACTTCACGCCTTGAGCGGATAAGCGCCCACCTTATTCTGACGACATTCAGGGTGGCCATTCTTCGCAGCTTCACTGTCGAGCCCATTGTGCCTCTCTTGCGCGCGGAGGCCTTCGCCTATGGCATCGATTTGCGAGTCCACGTGGGCGACTTCAACACTTACGTACAGGACATGCTGGATCCCGAGAGCTCGCTTTATCGGTTCGCGCCAGACGCTGTTATTCTCGCGGTTCGCAGTGAACAAGTAGCGCCAGAACTCGGACGCGACTTTGCGGATTTTTCATCCGAGGCGTCGCGCGACGCCGCCGAACGCATCATCAGCGGCTACGAACAATGGATTGGAGCTTTTAGAAAGCATAGTCAGGCTGCGCTCATCGTTCATTCGTTGGAGCGGCCGACGTCTCCATCGTTTGGCATATTTGATAGCCAAACTGAATCGATGCAATCCGGACTCCTCCGGAAGGTGAATAGCGAATTGCGGCGCATCGCTTCTGAGTTGCGAGGTGTCTATGTGCTGGACTACGACGCGCTGACGTCGCGCTACGGTAGTGCGCATTGGCACGACGAGCAGAGATGGCTTACGGCCCGGCTTCCGATCGCCGCCGGCCAACTCATTCACATGGCGCGCGAATGGGTGCGCTTTCTCGTCCCGCTTAGCGGACGTACATGCAAAGTTCTCGTCGTCGACCTCGACAACACGCTGTGGGGCGGCGTAATTGGCGAAGACGGAATGGCCGGAATAAAAATCGGTCCCGAATATCCGGGCGCGGCGTACCAGGCGCTGCAACGCGCACTGCTCGATCTTTTTCGCAAAGGCATCGTTCTCGCCATATGCAGCAAAAACAATCCCGGGGACGCCATGGAGGCGTTGGAGAAACATCCTGGAATGTTGCTGCGAACAAAACATTTTGCCGCGATGCGCATCAACTGGAATGATAAGGCACAAAACCTGCGCGAGATTGCTCAGGAACTAAACGTCGGCATTGATGCGCTCGGGTTTCTCGACGATAACCCAGTTGAATGTCAACAGATTCGGTCTGCGCTGCCAGAAATTATGGTGATCGATCTTTCTCATCACGATTTATCTAAAAATCCTATGGCATATGCTTCGGCCGTTAGAGACTGTGCAGTGTTTGAGCGCCTGACATTGTCGGCCGAAGATAAGCATCGCACGACGATGTATATCGAGCAAAAGCAGCGCGAGCGTGTAGAGCGCACTTTTCAGTCGAAGGAAGATTTTTTTTGCAACCTCGGCCAGGAGGCGGAGCTCGAACCAGTCACCGAATTGACGCTCGCCCGGGTGGCGCAACTCACGCAGAAGACGAATCAATTTAATCTCACCACCCGGCGCTACACCGAACCACAAATTTCGGAGATGGCGAAGCAGCCGCAGTGGCAGATATCTTCCATCAAAGTGCGCGACCGGTTTGGCGACCATGGTTTGGTCGGAGTGGCAATTACACGCGACCACGGAGACGATTGCGAGATCGATACATTCCTTTTGAGTTGCAGAGTTATCGGCCGAACCGTCGAAACCGCTCTCCTCGCCCACTTGGCGGGAGCGGCAGAGCAACGTGGCCGAAAGCGTCTCATCGGCTGGTTCTTGCCGACTAAGAAGAATGCGCCCGCGCAAGACTTCTACGAACAACACGGATTCGACAGGCAGGAAGTGAGCGAAGCGGGCTCCTTGTGGACGCTCGACCTCGCACGGTCAACCGTGCGCAGCCCGGAATGGATTAAAGTAAAAGTGACGGAATCGATCGCAGGAGGCAAGTAGTGACCACTACATTCGAGCAGGTTCGCGATATTGCCAGCGACATTTTTGGAATTCGGGCAGACAAAATAACGCCACTTTCATCTCCGCAGACGATCGACAATTGGGACTCGCTCCAGCACTTAAATTTGGTACTCGCCTTAGAAGAAAAGTTTAATCTGCAACTTTCTCCGGAAGAGATCGAAGAAATCAAGAGTATTGGCGCGGGGGCGAAGTTGATCGAAAGCAAACTGCAAGCCACTCCGAGCTAGTCTTGGCTATCGTTATCCAGCCCTACAGGCGAGAACACGAGCATGCAGTGCAGGAATTCAACCTGCGGCTGCAAGCATCGACGGGTGACCCTGACCTTGTCTTTTCACAAACGGCTACCCCACGCTGGCTGCCGCCTGAGGGCGATAACCCCGTGTGGAACGAGTTCTTTGTAGCTCTTGAAGGCTCGATTGTGCGCGGCACCTACGCGCTAAAACACGAGGTGATCTGGCTACGCGAAAAGGGATTGCAACGCATAGCCTGCTATCATCACCCGCTCTCGGAAGGAATTATTAATCGAGCGTACGCGAGTGTAGGAGTTCTGCTTGCCCGCGACGCTCTGGCGCGTCAGCCGTTTCTCTACGCTCTCGGAATGGGAGGCTACGATCGCCCCATCGCCAAAATGCTCAAGGCGCTCGGCTTCAACATGATGCTGATCCCGTTCTATTTTCGCGTCGTGAATCCTTCCAACTTTTTTCGAGAAATACAGGCTCTGCGACAGACTCCTTTGCGCGCCATGCTCATGGATATTGTCGCTGGAAGCGGAACCGGATTTCTTGCGATCAAGTCAATACAGGCCGCGTCTAGGCTGCGTGGCACTGGTGAGCCGGTCGATACCGAAGAAATTTCTGAATTCTCTACCTGGGCTGATGACCTCTGGCAGAAAGGCCTGCCAAGCGTTAGCTTAGCCATGGTGCGGGACGCGAAAACATTGCGTCTTCTCTATCCGAAAGGGATGGCGACCACAAAGCGGCTGCTCATCAGTCGCAATAAGGTGCCGATTGGTTGGGCAATCGTGGGGGAGCGACGCAAGGACGTGAAATTCGGACAAATGCGCGTCGGCTCCATAGTCGACAGCTGGGCTGCTCCTAAAAATGCGGCGTCGGTCGTTCGAGCTGCCAGTTTGTTCTTAGAAAATAATGGGATGGATTTGATCGTCTCCAATCAATCGCATCAGGCGTGGCTTCGTGGATTTCGAAAGAGCGGATTTTTCAAAGGCCCGTCCAATTTTGTTTTTGCAACTTCGAAACAACTGACAGGATTACTGCAGCCGCTGGAAGAAAATGAGAGAACTTTTCACATCACTCGAGCCGACGGCGACGGCCTGCCCGCCAATTTTTGAGTATCGACTATTTTCCCGGATGCACCAAAGTGGCTTTCGTCTCGCTCTCTGAGCTCAGGGGATAGCCGATGGACGTCATAATATCGCCCCACGCCGCTTCTATAGCGGCTACGGATTGCGGAGATAGAATTGATTTCCATCCGCCCGAAGAGGCCTTGCGCACGAACGGCTTGTCCTGGCGTGTATAGCGGGTTTGCACCCATTTTTTGCCTTGAGTCTGCTCCAGTTGACGCATCCGGTCGGCCGAACTCAAATCGGCGGCGCGTGCCAAACGCTCGGGAGATCGTTCGATGCCGAGCAGGTTCGCAACCTTCACCAACTCCCGCGCCGGATTCTCAATCAAATCTTCATAACGCAGCATCACAAATCCAGGCCGATCCCCGCGCGTGCTCAACCAACTGGTAACGTGATCTCCCCAGTTTCCCAGGCGGTCCCAGACCTTTCCACCGATCCAATCCGGCAGAAATTGTTCAATGGGAATTCCGTCCTTCACCGCTCGCTGCTTCATCTCCCAGTGATAGTTTGAGATGGCAACGTCCCTTGGATCGCGAACGATATAAATAATTCTCTTATACCGCGGATCGAACACTTCGTGGCTTTTAAGAATGCGCGGCCGCGGCAAATGTCGCATGTAATAGTCCCCGTGCTTATACATGTCTGGGACCAGTCGCTCCACGTTCAAGAACGTGACAGGCTCTTCGGAGTGGACCAGATTGCCGACCAGGAAGCGCGTCCAAGTGTTGCCCGAGCGAGGGTAGGAAGTTAAAAAAATATCGTCCGGGAAAATTGTGATGTCCCGCTCAATGCGAAGACGCCGAAGCAGAACGTCATTCACCCTGGATAGGTGCTTCACACCCCTCTTGATCAACATTCAATCATCTCCTCTGAAAAAGGCGTTAGGGGGCGAATGGAACCCGCCACCAAACAGCTCTCGGCCCTGCCAGTGCCCTATCCGTGCGTACCTGCATCATAAATGGTCGAAGCGCGGCGCTTCCAGTTACGCATGTCATCTTTCTAATGCACTGCATTTAAATGGGATTCAGCGGGATCGATGGTTCGCACGAAGGTAAGGGAAGAAGTTAAAAAACTAGGAATAATGCAAACTTCTTATCCTCAATACAGCATTGGCAAGAAATACGGTCTCCGCTTTCGAGGCTCTAAACCGGCACTGCCGTTTTGCGCTTGGGATTGTAAAACGGAAGCGGGACAACAGTTGCCGTGGTTTTCTTGCGCTGCGCTTCGATGGTCAATTCCATCTGCAACTTCGTGCCTGGCTTCGAATACCCGGTTCCTACGCTGGCTAGTGCAATCAACTTTTTCAGTAGCGGAGAGAAGGCCGTCGTTGTCGCCTTCCCAACATGCTTGTCTCCGTCATAAACCGGCACCGCCACGCGCGACGCTTGGCTCGGCGCCGCCGGAGACAATCCAAATTTGTCGAATTGCTCCTCCACTTCTACCCAATCGACTTCAAGTCCGACCAACTGCCGCGCAACGCCCTGTGCGTTGTCTTTCAAGAGAGCGCGCTTACCAATGAAATTTTCTTTTTCAAGGTGCACCATCTTGCCAAACCCTAACTCGTAGGGCGAAAACTTCTGCGAGGGAATCAGGGCTTTTTTCGAGCTCGTGTAATCCACTTCGATCAAGAGCAGCCCCGCCTCAACTCGCGAAACGTCTAGCGCCAGCATTCAGGCAGCATGGATATCGAACTG
>JANYKL010000190.1 GCA_025361625.1 Acidobacteriaceae bacterium | reverse complement strand
AGCGATTGCAGGCAATGCGTTTGCTGTCAACGAGGCGGGGAAGGCGGGCTTCTTACAAACCCCCCATTGGCTTTTTTGGGTAGCTCAATACAAAGGAGGTTTTGTGCACAGGCCGCCTTGGCCGCCTACTGATTGGAATTAATCGACTTGTTACTAACTTCCCCCCCACCTTCTTTGGCGGGGAGTAAGTGGCGCTGCGATTCTAGTTGCGCGCGTACCGCTTAGCGGGGTATAATTACCCGTGGTCAAGGACAGTTCGATGCACAGAGCGGAGCCGTGAAGCCAGCTGCTGAAATGCAGCGGTAGACACGGAGGGGTGATTCTCGTGAAGTACACCGTATAGCCACTGTCCGGCCGATTACGGGATGCCAGACCGAGAACGGGTTTGCTAATAGGCAGACCCTGCTCCATGCGTAGGGAGATAGTTGCGTCGTCTAAGAACGAGGCAGTTTTCTCTGAGAGCGAAAGTTCCATCCGAAAGGTGGATTTTCGCCTATGTGTGTCTCCACTACCCTTTCTGTCCACTCGAGAGTATTGATTCCACCCACCCCGGCTGATTCGATCGCAGCCGATAAACGCACCGGAATTACTTATAATACCGACGGAGGGCGCAATGCCCTCTGAGTTTCTCAGCCGAAAAAACGCCGCGTCGCTCATCGACAGCAGCGATCAACTTATTGACAAGTGGATCAAGCAAGGGCTCCTAAAAGCCTACTACGCTGGTCCTCGCGAACAATCCCGCTCGCGCGACCGGAAGGTGCAAACACGTCGCAAAATCCTAGTCAAACGTTCTGATTTGTTGGCACTGCTTTAGCAGGTGCCGCAATGACTCTCGAAGAACAGGTTCTAGCGTGGCTTCGCAGGTCAGGTTTGGAGACGACAGACGTACCCGGCAAACTTTTGCCCGCCGAGAACGCGCGGACAATCGAGTTTCTCGACATTGACGGCGAGCGCCTCCCAGAGGCAGACGTTCGGCGTCGCTTTGGCAAGTACGGGGAAGATCCTAAGCCCAAATATCTGAACCCCGATGACGAACCGCCTCACCTTTATTACCCGCAGGTAGATGACACGGACTGGCGTGCCCACGCCAAGGACGTGAGCGCGCTAAAAATTTTCGCGGAAGGACCAATTAAAGCAGCGTGCGTCACTAAGCGATGCTTTCCAGCCATCGGCGTGTCGGGCTGCTGGGGATGGCGCAGCCGAGGTCGTGTGTACCTGAAGGAATTTGACGACTACGAATGGGATGGCGCCAATGTGTTTTGGATTCCGGACCGAGACCGGAAACCGAAGTCCGTGGCGGACGTGCTTCGCGCCAGCAATGTTCTAGGGCGGGTTATGCAATCGCTGGGGGCTCAGTTTCAGATAGTTTGGCTTCCCTTGCTGGAAGGATTTAAGAAGGTTGGAATCGACGACTTTCTTTACTACCACAGCGAAGGGGGGGAAACGTTGGGACCTAGCGCGTGAGCACTTCGATGAATTGATATTTAACACCGCGCCATGGCAAGACCATGAGCTTACCGATTCGGGCAACGCCCGCCGTTGGGTAGGCCTACACGGTTCAGGATTTCGTTACGCGGGGCGCGAATGGATGGTTTACCGAAACGGAGTTTGGCGGAAGGATCAATTGCTCGAACAGCAACAAACGACGAAAGAAATGTTCGATCACATGATGCAGGACGCGCAAGAAGCAGCAGACAATAAGCTTTATAAAGTTCTCATAAGTCACGTCACCGCCAATCGGGTTGAAAACGTCGGGCGTATGGCGAAATCTGACCCTGCCGTTGTGGTCGCACGAGGTCAATTCGACCAACACCCTCATTTCGTGAATTGTCAAAACGGGACGTTGGAGCTCCCGGCGCGCAAATCAGGCGGCAAGCTTATGTTTCGCGAAGCCAGACCTGAGGACCTGCTCACCCGCCAAGTTGCAACGGAATTTCGCGAAGATGCGACATGTCCAACATTTCTCAACGCTTTGGGTGTCTGGACGGGTGGAGATACAGCGTTGCAAAGGACAGTGCAACAGTTACTTGGACTTTCTTGCACGGGTATCACCGATGAACAGATTTTCATTGTGTTGTACGGGCCTGGCCAATCTGGCAAGAGTACGCTCATTGAAACTGTTCGTTCGATACTCGCGACGTACGCAGTGACGTTGTCAACAGAAGCCTTAATGATTAGGCGCAACGGCGCGCCGGAAGAACGCAAATTAGCTTTGCTGCCAGGAGCTCGCTTTGCGAGCGCCAGCGAAACAGAGCAGGGGGGCGTGATGGATGAGAATCTCGTCAAACTGCTCACCGGCCAGGACACAGTCACGGGACGCCTTCTTTACGAAGAGCAGTTCGACTTCAGGCCGGAAGTGAAAATATGGCTCCGCACAAATAATCGACCAGAAATTCGCGGCACAGACAACGCCATCTGGCGTCGCGTAATTGCAATTCCATTCGGGCACACCATTACCGAAAAGCAAAAAGATCCGTTGTTGCGCGACAAGCTGAAGGCCGAGCGACCGGGCGTTTTCCGCTGGCTGATCGACGGCTACATGGACTACGCGAAAAACGGAATCGTAAAGGCTCCGATCGTCCTTGAAACCATTGCGGAATACCAACATGAACAGGACGTGTTCGGGCGATTTTTCGAAGACGAGTGTGAATTTGGAAAGCAATTTAGTGTCCGACGCAGCTACTTGTATTCCGCCTTTACCCGTTGGTTCGCAGAAGATCAGGGCGAAACAGCGCACCCGCCATCGGACAAAAAGTTCAAGAAAGTGTTGATGGCGAAGTACAAAGAAAAAATTCGCGAAGGAAAAGTGACAACGGGAGCGGACGCTCAACGAAAACAAGAGCATCGGTTTGTGGGCATCGGGCTAAAAGGCCATTCCAAGTTTTGAAAAATGAGTTGCGGGTTAGAAACTCGCGGAAGGGAGGGAAACGGAACGAAAATCACTGTATCTCAGGAGCAGATAGTAGTTCAACAAATAAACAAGTCGGCAAGGGCCGAAGGAAGGCATCAGTTATGAAACTTAATGTACAAGGTAGTGAAGTCGAGCTCAACGAGCTCCAAAAACGTCCGCAGCCAAAGCTCGCTCGTTCCAGCCGTGAGCCTTTCGAAATCCGCCTGCTCAACAAAACCTGTGCGGACGTTCAAAAGCCGACCGCGCCCCCCACCGAGACTTCTAGACACCGAGTAATTTGGGGACTTACCCGCGACTCGGGCGCAATTCCAAACCCGTAGCTCGAACGGGTCGTATTTCAGCGCCGAAGCCAAAACTACCGTCGCATATGGTCTAGGCGGCTTGTGTCCGAGGGTAAACCTCACTCGTCTGCATACATCTTCACCAATCGATAGAGAAACGCCCGACCTTCATAAACCGACTGTACCCGGACCCGCTCGTTCAGGCCGTGTATGTGCCCCCCATCAGGGTCGACGAAAATGCCTGTGATCCCATAGGTAGGAATGCCCGACGGATTCAGAAACTGGGCATCACTTGCCCCGGGCTCGAGAGTCGCAATCAGCGGAACTCCCGGCCACATCTCACGCGCCAGTTTCTCGATCGGCTTCAGGATTTGCGGCGTCACGGGGACGGAGTCGCAACAGGCCCCCGGACCTCAGGAATGGTGACCGCGATCGCTGGATCATCGACGATTTTCACTAGCTGAGCCAGAATGGCATCGCGCGACACTCCGGGAAAGATGCGGCAGTTGATATTCGCGCGAGCTCGTTGTGGGAGCGCGTTGGTCGCATGGCCAGCCGAAAGCATCGTCGCCACGCAAGTCGTGCGCAACATCGCGTGCCAGTCTGTATTTTTGTCCAGCACAGCAACCGCTGCGCTGTCCTCTGGATTCTTGACCACGGCCAGCATCGCAGCGCCAGCTTCGCCGCCCACGAGCCGGGACATTCCGGTGAAATAAGCGCGGTTCGCGTCATCCAGCTGAACTGGAAACTCGTAGTGACTCACTTTATCGACGGCGCGAATCAGGTGATAAATGGCGTTGTTCGCTACCGGGCGTGAGCTGTGTCCGCCGGCATTCGTCGCCTCGAACCCAAAATTTTGCGATGTCTTTTCCGCAGCCAGAACGTCCAGCGCGATTTTGTCCCCTTGCGCGTCAAGCACACCGTCGACGCCTTCGGTTAGCGCAAATTCTGCATCAATCGCCGCGCGCTCGTTTTTGGCCAGCCAGCCCGCGCCGTTCAGCGCAGCGTTCGTCTCTTCTCCGCACGTCAACGCCAGCTTGATTGTTCGCTTGGGTTTAAAACCTTCCTCGCGATAGCGGATCATATTGTCGACCCAAATCGCAGCTTGCGCCTTCATATCGCTCGTTCCGCGACCATAAAAATATCCATCCTCTTCAATCAGGGTGAAGGGATCGCGCGTCCAGTCCTCCCGCTTTGCCTCCACCACATCGACGTGCGCAAGCATCAGAATCGCCTTGGCTGAAGAGTCAGATCCGGCGAGTACAGCAATGAGCCCGCCTTCTTTTGGATGTCCTTCAGGAACGAACACGCGCAAATCCTCATCGCGATAGCCGGCCGCTTTCAGCCGCGCGGCCATGCGTTGTGCGGCCAAAGTGCAATCGCCCGCGGAAAGCGTTGTGTTGGTCTCAACCAGTTCCTTATAAATTGCGCGGAACCGCTCTTGCGACAGATCATCAGTCCCGGAGTGCCCCGTCCCAACACCGATCAGAATCGCCAGCGCCACCGCCGCCACACTATTTACTGGTTTCATTTAGCCCCCGAAGTCGTCCCGAAACCGTACCACAAATGGTTTCCACGGGACCGAGTCATTTCCCCGGGACGTTCAGTCGAGTAAGGAAGTGGATCGCAGTACCCAGAAACGGCGTTCGAGGAAGTCTGGGCGCGGCGAGCCTTCGACGGACCCACACTTCGTATCGAGACTTCTGAACGCACTTGTCTCCAAGTAGGACGTTGGACCTTTATCCCCTTGAACCGAATGCACCGGAGGGGAGGCTCGCAGGGTTATAATCACGCCACTCATGGCACTAACCTCCGGCACAAGAATTGGTTCTTATGAGATTCGATCACTCCTCGGTGCGGGGGGCATGGGCGAAGTTTATCGCTCGCGTGACAGTAAGCTCGGGCGCGAAGTTGCGCTGAAAGTCCTGCCCTCTGCGCTCGCAGGCGACTCGGACCGTCTGGGGCGTTTTAGCCGCGAATCCAAAGTCCTGGCCTCGCTGAATCATCCCAACATTGCAGCGATCTACGGACTGGAAGATTCCGGCGCCACGCACGCTCTTGTGATGGAACTGGTGGAAGGGCCTACGCTCGCCGAGCGGATCAAAGTCGGGCCGATCCCAAGTGAGGAAGCTCTCCCGATTGCCAAACAGATATGCGAGGCGCTCGAGTACGCGCACGAACACGGCACTGTTCACCGCGATCTAAAACCAGCGAACATTAAGGTCACGCCCGAAGGAACGGTGAAGGTCCTCGACTTCGGGTTGGCGAAAGCGTTGGAAAATGAGGGGAGTGCCGCATCAGACGTTTCCAGCTCCCCCACTATGAGCCGAATGGCCACGCAAGCAGGGATCATTCTGGGCACGGCGGCATACATGTCACCGGAGCAGGCGCGCGGGAAGGCGGCGGACCGGCGCGCGGACATCTGGGCATTTGGCTGCGTGCTGTATGAAATGCTGACCGGCGAAATCGCCTTCAGCGGAGAAACGGTGACAGACGTTCTTGCAGCAGTGATCAAAGCCCCCCCCAACTGGGCTCAGCTTCCGGCGACGACATCCACAAGAATTCGAGTGCTGGTGCAGCGCTGTTTGCAGAAAGATCCGCGGCAGCGGCTGCAGGCGATCGGCGACGCGCGCATCGTGATCGACGAGGTGCTGTCGGGCGTGCCAGATTCAACATCGCCGGCACACGAAAACGTGGTCGATGTTAGGGCATCAGCGCGGCGCCCCTTTCTGATTTGGGGGCTGGGTGGGCTGATCTCGGGAGCGCTCGTTGCCGGAGTAGTTTTTCTAGCGGTGAGGCCGCAGGCACCACCCCGGCTGGTGCGGCGTCTTACGATCGGCATGCCGACCTCCCCGTCGTCATCCCCGTTTTTTCCGGACCTGGTCCTGTCTCCGGACGGGTCCGAAGTTGTGTATTCGATGTTGCAGAGCGGCAAGACTCAACTCTATCTCCGTCCGCTGGATCACTTCGAGGCCAAGGCCATCGCCGGGACGGAAGGCGCATCTAGTCCGTTCTTTTCGCCTGACGGCCGGTCGCTGGCGTTCTTTGCAGGCGGTAGCCTGAAGAAGGTCGGCGTGGCAGGCGGCCCCGTGCAGAACCTGTGCAGCTCTTCGGGGGCTGGGGGGGATTGGGCCGCTGACGGGACCATTTTCTTTCAGGGCAAGAATCTCGGGCTCTCGCGGGTTGCGAGCGCTGGAGGTGATTGCGAGGAGATCACGAAGCCGGACGCAAGCAAGGGTGAGGTGCGTCATGATCTGCCTAAGCTCCTGCCGGGCGGCGAGGCGGTGCTTTTTAACATAGGCCAGGGGTTCAGCGCTGGCCAGGCCAGCATCGCCGTTCTGTCTCTGAAGACGCGGAAGTGGCAGACGCTGGTCAAAGGAGGTATCTATCCTCATTATGTTCCGGGAGGATACCTGGTCTACACGCAAGGCGGCGCGCTGCTTGCGGTACCGTTTGATCTGGCCCAACTCAAAGTGACAGGTTCGCCGATTCCGATTGTGGATGGGGTGATGACTAATCCCGACACGGGTGGGGCGCGGTTCACGTTTTCGCGCGATGGGACGCTGGCGTACATTCCCGGGAGTGGCACGGACGCTGGCCGCAAGCTGGTATTGGTCAATCAAAGTGGCACATCGCACGTGCTGACGCAAAGTGAGGGAGCCTACGAAGACCTTTCGCTTTCGCCTGATGGACGGCGCGTTGCGCTGACGGTCGAAGGTCCGACGTGGAATATCTGGATTTACGAAATCCCGCGCGCGACGCTGACGCGGTTCACTTTTGAAAATGACAACAGGGATCCTTTCTGGACGCGGGACGGCAAGCGGGTGGTCTACACATCGTTTCGCAACGGCAGGTACGGTCTCTACTGGAAAGCAGCCGACGGAAGCGGGAGCGAGGAGCTACTCGTCACCAGTGTCAATTGGATATGCGCATCTTCTTTCTCGCCTGACGGGAAAGAGCTTGCCTATATCGAGCAGAGTCCCGAGACGGGGACCGATATCTGGATACTGCCGCTCGATGGCGAACGCAAGCCTCAGCCGTTTCTACGCACTCGTTTCAAGGAGTGGTTTCCTGAGTTTTCTCCGGACGGACAATGGCTGGCTTACGAGTCGGACGAGTCAGGGCGCTTCGAGATTTACGTTCAGCAATACCCAGGCTCGGGTGGAAAGGTGCAAATCTCGAACGAGGGTGGCGCCCGGCCTGTCTGGTCCCACGACGGGCGCACGCTCTTTTATATGAAAGGCGACAAGCTGATGCGTGTGCCCATCGAGACCAAGACGGGATTCGCGGCCCACACGGCGCAGCAGGTATTTCAAGGCGACTACTATGCGTCAGGTCACTACTTCGACGTCATGCCCGACGGAAAGGAATTTGTCTTCATTAAAGAGACGGAGCAGGCGCGGGCCGCTACGCAGATCAACATTGTGCTGAACTGGTTCGATGATTTAAAGCAGCGGATGAGCGCAGGCGCAAAACTATGATCCGCAAACGCCTGGTAATTCAGGCACTCGGAAAGTGCCACCCAGAAACGGCGTTCGAGGAAGTCTGGGCTGACTTCCCATATCCAAACTTCTGGCGCGCGTAGGCGCAAGTCCGTCGTCAACCACAACTTTAGAGTGCGATCCGACTCGGGCGCAATGTTTAGAAGCATCTGAAATCGTTGAGAACGAGCTCAGTTCGACGATTAGAAGCAACACTCAAGGTGGCGCCGACTCGTCACAGAGTCTAAGATCGTGCTCGACATGTTGATCACTCGCCGTGAATTATTCTCTGGCTTAGTCGCTGTATCTGCCACTGCTGTTCTCCCCAACATGTCTTTCGCCCAGGTGCGTAAGGCAAACTTGCGGATTAACGCTGATCGCCTGCGGGAGAGCCTCGAAGGCCTCAGCGTTTTCGGACGCCCGACCGGCGGCACGTTTGCCGACGGCGTTAGCCGCCTTGCCTTCACGGATGCCGATGTCGCAGGCCGCGACTACGCCATGCGCCTCATGCGTGCCGCTGGTATGGAGCCACGAATTGATCCTGCAGGAAATATTTTCGGGTCGCGCTCTGGGTCAGATCGAAATTTGAAGCCCATCCTCTTTGGCTCGCACATTGATTCCGTACCCGCTGGGGGCAACTTTGACGGTGACTTAGGCTCCATGTCCGCGATTGAAATTATGTATACCTTGCGAGAGCACGATGTCACAACCCGCCATCCATTGCAGATGGTTATCTGGCCGAATGAGGAGGGTGGCTTTACCGGCAGTGGCGGCGCGACTGGTGTATTGGAGCCCAGTGAACTCGCTCACGAATATAACGGTGTCTCGACGTCCGATGGTATTCGCAAGCTTGGGGGTGATCCAAGGCGGTTGGCGGAGGCGCGTCTTCTTCCTGGCGCATTTCGTTGCTACCTCGAATTGCACATCGAGCAGGGCGGCGTCCTGAATAAGGCCAATGTACCGATCGGCGTAGTAGAGGGGATCGTGAGCATCGACGACTATGCCGTGGAGATTCGCGGCTTCGCCAACCACGCCGGAACTACTCCTATGGCCGATCGCCGCAACGCGCTGCTGGCTGCGGCCAAACTTGTTGAAGCGGTCCAGAATGTAGTGACGCAAGAGCCTGGGCGGCAGGTGGGTACCGTCGGCCAGCTGGAGGTATTTCCCAATGCCCCCAACGTTGTGCCTGGCCTGGTAAAGCATTCCATTGAACTGCGCGATCTCTCTGCCGAAAAGATTGCGCGTATGGGAGAAGAGATTCAAAAACGCGCCCAGGAAATAGCTAAGGAAACAAAGACGGAAATCACCGTAAGAAAGATAATGCACGATCCGCCGGCGGTCGCTAACCCGGACCTTCAGGCGAGCATCGAAGCCGCTGCCGCCCAGTTGGGGTTGAAGACTATGCGCCTACCTAGCGGCGCCGGACACGATGCGCAGATGGTGGCGAAAATTGCACCAATCGGGATGATCTTCGTCCCCAGCGTAGACGGCGTCAGCCACTCACCAAAGGAATTCACCCGCTGGCAGGATTGTGGGAATGGTGCCAATGTTCTCTTGCAGACGATCCTGCTGGTTGACCGCGCCTCAGGGTGACTCACTCTGCGAATCTGACTAAAACCGTTCGCTAACTCTTCATTGGACGAACCCGATTGTTGCAGCAGTTCGGTGAGTTAGAAAAC
>JANYKL010000187.1 GCA_025361625.1 Acidobacteriaceae bacterium | reverse complement strand
CCCGCGCCAATAGTTCGCGCGGACTAAAGGGCTTGGTGACGTAGTCATGAGCTCCCAATTCGAGCAGCAAAACTTTGTCCATGACCTCGGTCTTCGCGCTCAGAATAATAATCGGCAATGATGGAGCAAGTTGGCTGATTTCGCGGCAGATGTCCTGCCCCGGCGTCCCGGGCAGACTCAAGTCGAGAACCAAAACTGACGGCGGCATCGCACGAAACAGCTCCATTCCTTCGTTTCCGTTGCCGGCAATATCCACTACGAAGCCTTCGCCTTCAAACAACCGCTTGAGAGCCTTTTGAACCGCCCGATCGTCTTCAATGACCAGTACTCGTTCAGAATTGGATGGGGAGGCCTCCATCGTTGCTGCTGCCGTGCCCGCCTCGTCATCGCTGACTGAATGCTTTGCGACCATATCTCAAACCCCGATTGCCAGGATCATACCTCGAACAGATTGATGTTAAAGCCGGTATGTCTTTTTTTCACAGCGAGAATGGGGGATTTGACAATTTATTGACAAACCCCCGCTTTTGTATGCTCTCCTCCCTACACGCGATCACCAAAAAAAGTGGGCCCGCTAAGCTCAGGCCCCCTTTGACTCCTCGCTTCTGCCGCCCTTCCCGCTCATTACGGTAACGAGATGACTCCGAACGTGCCCGTCAGGTTGGCATGTGGCCCAGCCGTGAAGAAGAGCTGGTTCGTCCGCCCATCGTTTGCAGTGCCGCCGCCAAATTCGATCCCCCACAGCTGGTCGATGACAATGTCTTTGCCGTCGGTGCCCCGTACGGCGCCAACGAACTTCCCGGTCATCGGATTAAAGGCATTGATCACACCGGCGTTGGTGTTGTTGGATACAAGCAGAGTATTACTTAGCTTGCCAAAGTTTGCTGGCGCCATGGCGAAACCCCATGGCTGATTCAGCGGCGCCCCTCGAGCAAGATGGCGAACAAAGGTGCCGTCTTCGCGAAAAATGTCGACTACGCCTCCGGGCGCGCCGGTCGACGGAGCAAACGAAACGTACAACACGCCGTTGATGTCCTGAAGGCCAAATGGAACGAAGCCATCGGGAAGATCGCTATCGGTAAACGTCTTCACTAGGTTGAATGACGCGTCATACATTTCGACTCGGCCGTGCGCGAGATCAGCGGCGTAGAGAAGGTTCCCGGATAGCTTATTGGTAATCGCCAGAGCCGTGTAAACGTTGCCCGAAGCCGAATTGTTTACAGCAATGATGGCGGCGTTCGGATTCGATTGAGGAGCCCATCCGCTGATGGTCCCATCCAGCGTGGCAAATAAGAAGATTGCCGTCCAATTCTGAACGGGAAAGTCATTCGTCGAACCATTGAATACGATGCCAGTGGGTGATCCCGTGCCCGCTCCGGCCGACGGAATCAGAACCTCAAGGCTCTTTTTGTTTCCTTGTCCGTCGTAAATCGTGGACCATCCCGAGCCCTCATCGCTGACCCAGAAGGGGCCGCCCGGACCGTAAGCCAGTCCCCACCCGTTAACCTGCAAAGGATCGATGTGTCTTGCCCACCCAACCTGATTCGAATCCAGGTTCACTTTGTGATACTGCGATAGCGCGGCGGTCGACAATAACAGGACCACAAGCCCTGAGATGAGAGTGGAAACAATCTTGTGACGTTGCATAAAATCCTCCTTGGATTTTTTGAGCTGGACGGGAGAGAGTGAGTCTGTGCGATCCGGGTGATACAAAACTTCTCAGTCCTGCCGAGGATCGAATGTTAACGACGAAGCGGTGCCGAGTTGTCAATGATCTGTCACGAGCTTGCACAATTCTGCGCGGGGCGGGCGCCGTGGAAGCCGTCCTTGAAGAGGCCGAGCGTTGCTAGGCAGGAATGAAGAGAGCGATCCTCCAGTACAAACTTTCTAGCTAAATGAAAGCAACTAATCCCGCTCGATCGGGTTCCCAACGTATTACAGAGCACTCGTTGTGCTGCAGAGCGAAGACTAAGCCCTACGTACCCGGTTACGATTTACCCGATTCCGAGGATTGTCATGAAATTGCCCCATTTAGTCTCCTCTTTTTTAATTGGACTCTTTGCAATCCCCTCAGCGGGCGCTCAGCAGCGCATGGAAAGAATTCCGCAAGGAATCGAAGCGCTGCGGATGAGCGCTTCATCAAAAACGGAATTTACCTTGGACCACTCGATGTTGGTCCTGGCGTCAAAAATCGATCCCGACAACGAAGATTTGCGCCGCGTAATTGCCGGCCTGAACGGCGTTTCCGTGCATAGCTACCACTATCCACGCCCTTGGATGTACGAACTTGCCGCCCTTGCCGCAGTCAAAGACGAATATGGCGTGGCCGGCTGGAAGCATGTAATAAACAAGAATGAGAGGGACAGCAACGGTGGCACTGACATCTGGCTGCGGTGGGAGAATAACGCCATCAGCAACGTTGCAATCCTGGTAGCGAAGTCAAATGAGGTCGATTACATCGTGGTCTCGGGCTCGGTAAGTCCAATCGACCTGTCTCACTTGGGCGGCCATTTTGGTATCCCAAAGATAGAGGGTGGCGTGGCGATTCCGAACGAGGCAAGAAATAAGTAGGAGCCGCTAGCGAGCCGGTCGATTAAATAAGTTGAGAGTCTAGTGACGGGCTAGCCGCCCGTCCCCTCCGGCGCGTAGCCCTGAGCACGCGGTTTCTTATTGTTGTGGGCGCGAATTTCTCGGTGCGGGTGCACCGGATTTCCGCAACCTGTCACGGGCCTGAGACGCTTCGTTTGATCGCGGATAGCGCTGGATGACTCGTTTCAACTCAGCCGCTCCGTCGTCCGTTTTCCCCATTTCCATCAGAGCTAACCCTTTTTTGAGCCCCGCCGACGCAGCCTTATTTCCACTCGGAAAATTCTGCAACACGAGATCGTAATTTACAATCGCTCGCTGAAAGTCTCCCGCCTTGAATTGGAGCTCCGCCATATAAAAATACGAATTCCCAGCGAGGTCGGTGTCCGGATAGAACTTCACGTAGTCGCCGAATTCCTGGATCGCTAAATCATTCTTACCGCCGTTATAGTCGCGCAAGGCGTTGTTGTAAAGAACGTCAGGCGCGGGAGCCTGCGCTGCTGCCTGAGCCTGCTGCTGTACCTGAGTTTGCTGCTGCGCCATCGACTGCTGCGCCGCCTGCATATCTTCGAGTTGCTTGCTCAGCTTTGCCAATCGGACTTTTAGTTCGTCCATGGTGTCGTTGAGCGTCTGAATCTGCCCAGACAGTTGATCGCCTTGGCCGGACCGGTCATCCTGCTGCCGATTGATGGAGGTTTGAAGGTTGTTAATCGCGGAGATCGCCTTGTTGGTGACGTCTGTATTTTGCTCCAACATGTTTCGCATCACGCCCATGCGCTCATCAAATGACTCCTTCATTTGCGTCATCTGCTGCTGCAGTTGCGTGACTTCCGTCTCTAGTTCAATGATCTCTTTGCTAGCGCCGAAGGCGGGCGCCGCGAATAGAGCGTTGAGAAACAAGAATGCCGTGAGCGTAGACCCGATACGATTCAATTTCATAATTGACCCATTCAAATTTCAACTTGAATAAAAAACGTGGGGACGCGGCGCGCCGCGTCTCCCACCACGATACCCAAATGACTCACTGCACTACTTCTCGTAAACGAAGTGCCCCCGCCGATTTTGCTGCCAGCAGGTTTCATTCGATACTGAGCAAAACGGCTTCTCTTTTCCGTAACTGATGGTTTTGATGCGACTTCCTGAAATGCCGGCCTGAACCAATGCATTCTTGACCGCATCAGCCCGGTTCGTTCCAAGAGCCAGGTTATATTCGGTCGAGCCGCGTTCATCGGAGTGTCCCTCAATCGTAATGCGAATATTGGAATGCTGCTGCAGAAATTGTGCGTCTGCCTGCAACGACCCCTGATCGCTTGCGCGGATGTCGTACTTGTCATAATCGAAGTAGACGTCCTTCACATTCTGGGCGAACAACTGTTCCTCCGTGGCATTCGAGGTGGATTGCATTCCCTGATTGCTGTTGACGGTGACGCGAGCGGTCGCTTCCTGCGAGCCCCCTGCGCCTTTCGCAATCAAATGGTAGGTGGTCGAATCGGTCGGCGTAACCTGCTTCTGCCCGCTCGGATCAACTGGCCCGATACTATCGATGCTCACGTCAGTCGCGCCCGTCGTCTGCCATGCCAAAATGACTGGCTGTCCCGGGTCTACGGCATTCGGAGTTGCCGATAGCGACGCGGTAGGCGCCGGCGCCTCGGGAGGCGGAGCAGGTGGAGGTGGCGGCGCAACTTTCTTGCCGCAGGCTCCAAGTAACATCAGAGCGCCAAGGGAGATCGCCAACCCACTTCTTTGTAACGATAACTTCTTAATTCGCATCATGCTTTCCTTCACTCTTGCCTCCAGTTTTGTGTGTGCGCCCGCTTGTGGCGGCTTGTACAGGTTGACGGCAGGGCGCACTCTCGGCCAGCCGTAAATCCAATGCTGCTCCCCTAAAACGCTTCCACTTCTTTGATAAGAAGATTACTTCCAACTCCAGTTAGGTTGTGTATTTGAGCCTTTAAAGGTTAACTGTTTCACATTCGATCCGTCGGCCAGCATGCTCCAAATTTGGTCGCCGCCCGAGCGGTGAGATTGAAAAACAATGTGCCGGCCATCGGGAGACCAGCAGGGAAAATCGTTGCGTCCAGAATCATGAGTGAGCTGTACCCACTGCTTGCTCGCGATATCCATCAGGTAAAGATCGTTCGAGCCAGGCTCGCCGGGGCCATATTTGCGCATCCATGAGAATGTCAGGAACTGCCCGTTGGGGGCCCAGTTCGGAGAAACCGCGTAACCCTGGTCGGTCATGCGTTGCACGTTCGTTCCGTCCGATTCCATCGTGTAAATCTGCGGCAGTCCGGTTCGTCCGCTGACAAACGCAATCTGCGAGCCCGTCTTGCGATTCCACGTGGGCGAAACGTCCGGCCCCTGATCGTTCGTCAAGCGATGGGAATTTCCTCCCGATCCATCCATGACAAAAATATTGGGGTAGCCGTTGCGTGAAGAAGAAATCGCCAGCTTGCCATCCGGAGACCATGATGGCGATAAATTCATACCGCCGAAGCGCGGAAAGCTCACCACGCGGTTGAGATCGAAGGAGTACATCATGATCTCCCAACCGTTCTTTGTGACTGAACTAAAGGCGAGCCGCGACCCGTCTGGCGAGATGCGCGGCGAAAGGGAGATGCCCCCAAGCTTGGTAAGGGGCTGCTGGTTCGCACCGTCGTAATCCATCACCCAGATCTCTTTGTGCCCCGTGCGCTCGCTGACGAAATAAATCTTCGTTTCTGCAATGCCCGCAATTCCACCGCCCAGGCGGAAGATGATCTCGTCCGCAAACCTGTGCGCGATCACTCGTACTGCTTCACTCGTCGCGTTGTCGGCGTATTGCTTGCCCAGCACCTGCGGAGAAGCAGTGTTCTTGACGTCGTAAAGCCACCCTTGCACGGTAACTTTCCCGGAAGCTACGCCGAGATTTCCAAAAGCGAGCATCGATGTATTGGGTGGCGGCGTACTCCACACGGAGAAGTTCACTTCCGACGGCTGGCCCGGCTCTTGCAACGGATAAAAACTTTTTGAGACGAGGTCGAAAATCCCCGCATTGTCCAGGTCATTCCAAAGCACATCGTTAAATGTCTTAAGTAATTCTGGATTCTTGGCATCACTGTTCGAGCCTTTGAAGTCGGCAGCAGCCAGGCGTACTCGTTCAACCCCTAGTCCCGTGCCGGTACGAATCCAGTCTTGCGCGGAGCTTGACACAGCAAGCAAAAACAGCAATCCAAAAATGAGTGATGCACGATAAATTGCGCGAACTGAGTTACTCAATTTAAAGCTCCTACTTCTTGTAATCGAACCAAAATTCAACTGAAACTTTGCTCCCCGAATAATCCTGCGGAAGCGGCCCGAAAGTGTCGATACGCTGAAGCGCGCGCGTTGCCGAAATATCGAGCGACGGCACTCCACTTGACTGCTCCACCGAAACATTCGTCGGATGCCCGTCGCGGGCAATATCAAAAGTAATATAGACACGCTTCGCCTGTGCGATTCCCGGATCCACTTCATACTTCAACCAATTTTCTGTAACCTTGCGCTGCACGCCCTGCACGTACCAGGAAAACCTGCTCCCGAAATCGCCGCCACTCCCAGTGAAACCGAAGCCCCCCTTTGTGCTGCCGGCGGTCATGCTGTAAGGGCCGCTTACCGGACCGCCCTGGCCGTAAGGAATCTTATTGGTCTCTTCCGGTTCAGGTTCAGCCTTGCGTTGCGTCGCAGTCTTCACTGGCGCGGGTTTCACTTTTTTCGTTTTTACATCCTTGTCAGGAATCGGAATCGCTTCCGGCTCAACTTCCGGAACCGGTTCCGGCTCTGATTTCGCAAGCCCCTTCGACTCCGTCGTAACAACGTTCGTCTTTTCTGTCGGAGTTGCCGGCAAGGGAACTGAACTTACCAGCGTCGCGCCCATTGCCTCTCCCCCTCCTCCGCTGCCCCAACCCTCTCCTCGAAAACCTTGAACGTAAGTGGCATAGAGAATGACGACGGCCGCAAACGCGACATGCAATCCCACTGACCAGGCAAATGGCCGGCCCAGTCCCGCGTGCTCTGAATAAATGTTACCGATGGCCGCCATGAGCATCCATTGGCTGCGTAACAATACTGACGTTAGTGACGCCCGACTGCTTGATTGCGTCCATGACTGTGGCGAATGCGCCGAACGGAACATCCTCATCCGAGCGCAGATAAATAGCCTGATGTTGAGGGTCGCGAACCTTCTGCTTAATACGTGCGCCAATCTGATTAATATTGATCGGATCGTTGCCCAGAAAAACCTTTTGCGATTTATCGATGCTGATCACGAGTCGCTCTTCTGTGATTTCTTTTACGGTGCGCGTGTGCGGAACGTTCACTTCGATACCTGATTGCAGCACAGGAGCCGTCACCATAAAGATGATAAGCAGCACCAGCACTACATCGACCAGCGGAGTGATATTGATATCGGCGAGTGCGGTCTGCGTACGTCCGTTGGCGGCGGTGAAGGCCATCAGTGACGCGCCTCGCTTGCGGCGAGTGACTGCTGGCGTTCGATCGTCTGCCGCTCCACCATGTTGAGCATCTCCATCGCAAAGTCGTCGTTCCGCGCCGCTAATTCACGGATGGAGCCAATAATAAGGTTGTAGGCGATGACGGCCGGGATGGCTGCGGCAAGACCTGCAGCCGTCGTCACAAGCGCTTCAGAAATGCCGGGTGCGACTGCGCGCAAAGTAGCCGCGCCCGCAGTGCCTAAGCCATGAAACGCGTCAATGATGCCCCAGACGGTCCCGAATAATCCTATAAACGGAGTGACCGCAGCAGTTATCGCGAGCCACGGAAGATTACGTTCCAGCCGGGTGATTTCTTCGGACGAAGCTATCTGCATCGTCCGCTGAATGGCCATGGGATTATGCACGCCACCCGTTGTCCCCATCTGGCGCTTGAACTCATCGACTGCGCTGTCAAACACGCCGACGAGCGGGCTGGGGCGAAATTGATCGGCGACAGAGGCGAATTCCTGAAGCCGTTGCGCTTTGCGAAATGCGCGGATGAAACGCACGCTCTGGTTCCTGGCGCGTCCAATCTTTCTCCATTTGGAAATAATCACCGCCCAGGAAAGCAGGCTGAAGGCGATGAGAAGTAAAAGGACAGTCTTAGCGACCGGACCGGTCTGTAGGACGAGATCGACGATTTCGCCGCCGGCAAATAGCAGGAGGACGGTAAACAGGTGCATGCTTTGGGGAACCTTGGTTGTGATTATAGTCCAGCTTGCAGAAGAGGTTTGGCAGGGTATCAGATCGATTAACGCTCATAAGTGCATGCGAACGCGCATCGGCGGCACTCCGTCAGTCTGGCGTTTTAAGGGAGGCCGATTTCGCTCAAAGTCGGGGCGATTAGTTTCAGAATGTCGTTCACTTTAATCGCGTCCCTAAGGGCACATCCTCGAGAAACCCCGCCAGCACCGGCTTGCCACCCTCTGGGGAGGCGGCGACAATCATACCGTTCGATTCGAGTCCGCGCAGTTTGCGGGGAGCGAGGTTGGCGACGATGACGACTTTGCGGCCGATGAGAGACTCCGGTTCGTAGGCTTCGGCGATTCCGGCCACAAGTTGGCGAATCTCGTTACCGAGATCGACTTCGATGCGCAGTAGCTTATCGGCGCCCTTGACGCGCTCCGCAGTTCTTACCTGGGCAACACGAAGCTCGACTTTGGCAAAATCGTCGATAGTTATTTTTCCCTCGGGAGGGGCAGGTGTCGATTTCGCCGTGGCTAGAGTTGTTGCGGGCGGCTTCGCTATGCTCGCCTTGTCGGGAGACGCGTCCTTCCCCGAAACGGCCTGGGTTGCGGCCGTCGTAAGTGCCTTCGTCTTATCAACTGCGCCTTTACCCGGGCCCCCGCTCGCGCCTTCACTCGCATTCTGCCCGGAAATTTCACTCGCACCCTGACTCGCACTTTGTTCTTCCATCTTTTGCATCCTCTCGACCGCTGATTTATCGGCTCGTGGAAAAACAGCCTTCACTTCGCCCAACTTCGTTCCTAAGTGCAACTGGCCCCAACTGAGACTGCTCGCGTCGAATTTCCCGATGTCCCCGAGACCAAGCTGTGCCCAGATTTTTGCGGTCGCATCAGGCATAACCGGATGCGCCAGGGCGGTAACAATTCGCAGCGCTTCGGCGCTCGTATAAAGGACCGTCCCTAACCGTGCCCGGCTGCTTTCATCTTTCTTCTCGTCCAACGCCCACGGTTCGTTCTCAACGATGTACTTATCCACGGCGGCCACCAGTCCCCAAACCGACTCGAGCGCGCGCGAAAAGTGGTATTGATCGAATAACGTACCGAATTCAGCAATCGCTTTTTTTGCAGTCTCGATAATGGCTACATCCGACTTGCTTTGTCCCGAATGGGACGGATACGGGACCTCGCCCTTGAAATAGCGGGTGATCATGGTCAATGTTCGACTGGCAAGATTGCCGAGTCCATTCGCGAGATCGGAATTGTATCGCTGCACCAGCGCGTCGAAGCTGAACGAGCCGTCCTGTCCGAAGACAACTTCGCGAAGCAGGAAGTACCGCAGGGCGTCCGCGCCCAGCACCTCGACGATCGTTTCCGCGCGAACAATGTTGCCACGTGACTTCGACATCTTGCTCTCTTCGAATAGCAGCCACCCGTGCGCCGTAATTCCTTTCGGCAGAGGCAAACCCGCGGCGAGCAGAAAGGCTGGCCAGTACACGCAATGGAAGCGGACGATTTCCTTCCCAATCATGTGCACGTCGGCCGGCCAGAATCTCTTGAACTTGCTTTCGTCATTCGATCCGTAGCCGAGCGCGGTGATGTAATTCGCCAGCGCGTCGAGCCAGACGTAAACAATGTGTTTCGGATCGTCGGGAACCGGGATACCCCAAGAAAATGTCGAACGGCTAATGGAAAGATCGCGCAACCCCCCGCGTACGAATGCAACGACCTCGTTGCGGCGCGTCTCGGGACGGATGAAATCGGGCTGATCGGTGTAAAGGCGAATGAGTTGGTCCTGAAACGCGGAGAGCTTGAAGTAGTAATTTTCTTCGTGAACCGTCTCCGTTGGCCGCCCACAGTCTGGGCATGGAGCGCCCGGTCCTACGGCATCGACATAAAGTTCGTCGAAGACGCAATATTGGCCGGTGTAAGTGCCTTTATAGATGAATCCGTTGTCGCGAATTCTTCGCCATAACGCCTGCACCCCTTGTTGGTGACGCGGCGAAGTGGTCCGGATAAAGTCGTCATAGCTCAGACCCATGCGGTCCCAGAGTGAACGAAATTGGGCCGAAATCTCGTCCGTGAATTCCTGAGGCGTTTTGCCTGCGGCTTGGGCGGCTCGCTCGATTTTTTGTCCGTGCTCGTCGGTTCCGGTCAGGAACAACGTCTCATCTCCGAGCATGCGATGGCGGCGCGCGATTGTGTCGCAGGCAATCGTCGTGTAGGCGTGACCGATGTGGGGACGCGCGTTGACGTAATAGATCGGGGTCGTGATGTAAAACTTATTTTTCATGGTAAGTGCGGCAGCCCCTAAAAAGGGTCGAAGGATCTAATTTCGAGCGGCATCGCTCAAATCATGCCTGAGCCAATCTCGCGATGATAGCGATTAGTTCTTGGCGGTTCGAAGATATTCCTGTATCGCTTCCTGCATAACCGATCGCAGCGGAACCTGCTTCTCTTTCGCGAGCTTGCGGCAATCTTCGTACTCGGGAGCGTAGTTCGACACGCTACCATTCATATTCGCGACCTTCATTCGTACCGGCCCCCAGCTCGTTTCTACCGTCTGCCATCTTCGAATCAGAAGCTGGCGTCGCTCGTCGCGGCGGCGAATACCTAGAGTAGTTGTCTCTGCAAAAATTAATTTCGAAAGCCGGTCCGCATCTTCCGTCTTCGAAAGCACGGTCAAAATCACGCCCGGCCGACTTTTCTTCATCTGTACCGGTGTCGTGAAAACATCCAGCGCGCCCTCCGTCAGCAACCTTTCCATTGCATAGCCAAGCACCTGCGGGCTCAGGTCGTCGAGATTTGCCTCGAGAACTGCGATCATGCCATTCGATGAAGCCGACGTGCCATTCAAAGCAACCACCTCAGCGGCTTCCCCGATCGTCAATCGCAATAAATTCGGATGGTCGGCAAATTCCCGCGTCCCGGCTCCATAAGAAGCTTTTTCAATGGTCATGGCCGGAAACGGGCCGAAGCGTTGGCATAAAACTTTAACGATTGCAGCCCCCGTAGGAGTCACCAGTTCAACATTCGGTCCAGAAGAATAGACCGGCGCATCGCTAAGTAATTTGAGGGTTGCCGGTGCGGGGACGGGCAACGTTCCATGTGCGCATTTGACGGTCCCACCGCCGACGTTCAGCGGAGAGCAAATCCACTCGTCGATCGCCAACGCTTCGGTCCCAACGGCTGCGCACACGATATCGACCATGGCGTCGACAGCTCCCACTTCATGAAAGTGGACTTCTTCGGCCGTAGTACCGTGAATTTCCGCTTCCGCCGCGCCGAGCGCTTCAAAAATCTTGATGGCCGTGATTTTGGCCGCCGCGGGAATGTTCGCCTTTTGAATGATGGCGCGTATTTCGTTTAAGCCTCGTCCGTGGCCTGTTCTGGAGTGAGTATGGTCGGAGTGAATATGGCTGTGATCGTGCGACTGCAAGTCGCCGGGGGAATGCGAATGCTCGTGGCGGTGACTTTGCCCATGCTCGTGACTTTGCCCATGCCCATCCTCCAGTCCGTGACCGTCGCTATGCTCATGCGATTGCAATTCCTCGGAATCCTCGCGCCCGTGAGCCAACTCTAAAAAGACCTCTCGCGGCAAATCTTTTTGTCCATCCACGTAAACATCGACTTTCACAGCTGACATGCCACCGCGCGTTACCTTTGCGCTTTCCAGCCGGGCACCGATATCCAGCGCAGCGACGGTTTCTTCAAAGAGCCTCGGAGACACACCCGCATCTACCAGCGCACCTAAAAACATGTCGCCGCTGATGCCCGAGAAACAATCGAGATAGGCTATCCGCATAAGGTAACCGCTTGCGCCTAGCACCGCGCCCAAGCGCATGCTCTTCATCAATACGTCCGGTCTTTCATCATAGGGAACGCTTGCGCCTTCGGTCAAACCAATCGCCGATGATCGAGTTTGTTAGAATCACTAATTCTTCAATAGCTTAGAGGGAATCCTTGTACCACTTCTTAGAATGCCGGCTAGTCGATCATCTGCGCGAGTTCCTGCGTCGCTCATACAACCTTGAAGACGCGAACATCGTCGTCGAACAGCCGCCTAAGATCGAATTGGGAGAGTTCGCGCTTCCTCTTGCGTTTGACCTTGCCCGAAAACTGCGCAAATCTCCGCGCAAAATTGCGGAAGAGATTGTCATCAACATTGGAGAGATTCCAGGTATCGACAAATTTGAGGTGGCTGGCGCCGGCTATATTAATGTGCGGATCAATCGCGCCGCCTTGGCAGCCGCTCTAGCGAATGACTCTTTACCGGACAGCGATGGTAAAAAATCCAATTCAGCAGTTCCAGCCTCGACCGGTAAAGTTCTGGTTGAACACTCCAGCATCAACCCCAACAAAGCCGCGCACATCGGGCACCTGCGTAACGCCATACTCGGCGACACCTTTGTGCGACTGCTGCGCTTTGCGGGCAGGGAAGTTGACGTTCAGAACTACATCGACAATACGGGCGCACAGGTCGCCGACGTGGTGGTCGGTTTCGTACACCTCGAACGCAAGTCGATGGTTGAAATTCAAGCCCTCGCCGCCTCCCCAAGATTCGATTACCTCTGTTGGGATCTCTATGCGCGGGTTGCGACCTGGTACGCGGAAGACAAGGCAAACCTGCAAACACGCTTGGCTGCATTGCATGCGATCGAGCAGGGGAACAATGAAACAGCCGCCATCGCCGAACTGATTTCGATTGCAGTTCTCAAACGCCATCTTGAGACCATGGAGCGTCTCGACATTGAATATGATTTCCTGCCGCGCGAGAGCGAAATTCTCCATCTTCATTTTTGGGATGCCGCCTTCACGAAACTGAAAGAAGCGGGCGTTCTGACTTATGAGCCGCAGGGCAAAAATAAAGGCTGCTGGGTCATGCGTCGCGCGGGCACTCTCGCAGGCACTGTTAAGACGCCCGCGAGTGCCGCTGCAGAAGACGGGGACAAGGCGATCACCGACATGATCACCGAAGAAGACCAGAAGGTGATCGTGCGTTCCAACGGCACGGTCGGTTATGTCGGCAAAGATATCGCTTACCACATGTGGAAATTTGGCCTGCTTGGCCGCGACTTTGGATATCGAAAATTCTTCCGCTATCCCAACACCCACGAATGCTGGATCTCGTCGACGGATGGAGAAACAGAACATCCCCACTTTGGTGACGTTACGGAGATTTACAACGTGATCGACGCGCGACAATCAGAGGCGCAAAGTACAGTCATCGAAGCTTTGCGGGGACTTGGGCACAATGAAGCGGCCGATCGCTTTACGCACTTTTCTTACGAGATGGTCGCGCTCACACCGCGTTGCGCTGCCGAACTCGGCTACACGCTGAGCGAAGAAGACAAAGCACGCTCGTGGATTGAAGTTTCCGGAAGAAAAGGATTTGGAGTCAAGGCGGATGACCTCCTCGACGCCTTGATTGCATCGGCCGAAAAAGAAGTGAACTCCCGCCACCTTGAACTCCCCGGCTCAGAGCGCTCGCAAATCTCCACGCAGATTGCGATCGGCGCGCTCCGCTATTTCATGCTGAAGTACACCAAGCCTTCGGTCATTGCTTTTGACTTCAAAGAAGCACTCAGCTTTGAGGGAGACACGGGTCCCTACGCTCAGTACGCGGCGGTGCGCGCCTCGAATATTTTTCGCAAAGGCGGATTGAATCCGGACGATTTTTGCCGGGGCTCGGGGCCGGGCGGGTCAGAAAGCGACGCATCCCGTCGTCAAGGAACTGCGGTTCACCGCGTCTCTCCAGACGAATTCGATAAGTTTTTAGCCGGCGACGCGGGCAATTCGGTATGGGAACTCTGGCTTGCGGCCTCGCAAACTTCGCAAGTGGTGAGCCAATGCGTGGCCACCACCGAGCCTGCTTACATGGCAAAACACGCCTTCAGGCTTGCTCAGCTTTTCAACGTTTTTTATCACCGCCATCCCATCCTGAGCGAGCCGGATGAAAAGAGGAAGAGGTTCTTGCTGACTACAGCCGCGGTCGTTCGGCGCGAACTGATTCGAGTCCTGGCAGTGATGGGAATTAGCGTTCCTGCGGCCATGTAGCGGCACTGACCGAACGCTTGACTGGCGTGAAATGTCTGAATACTGGCCCAAAAACGCCAACCCCATCCCACTTCGACGCGTCTGACTTCCGACGAATTCGGCGCGGTGCTGGCGTCATCCCGCCAACGATCTGCGATGCCCGATGAACCGTATGATGAAAACAGTATTGATGAAAATAGTATAAAGTTTCTACATTCAGTTGCACGATCGGTGATATGCAACCCATACGCCTGTCCCAGATTCCATCTCAACCTGTTGATATATAATTGGTTAGCAGGCTATGTCAAAGTTCGCGAATGGCATCAGCCGTGCTTAGGTGGTAGGTGGAGAACTTTGCGACGAGAACGCAGCGCAAGAGTTAGAAGACTTCTGTCATACGAAAACTTGGGCAAGGAGCCCCGAACCCTATGAATCGCACTTCGCTAAGCCTGTTGTTGGCAGCCACGCTGGTCGCCTCGATTGGATGTACAACCAAGAAAACTGTGCGTCAGGAAACTACGCCGCTTATTAACAAGACGAACCAACTCGATGACATGACGGCGAAAAATTCCCGCGACATCAAAGACGTCGATCAGCGCGCTCAGAGCGGCATCCAGGCAGTGCAGGCGCGCGCGGCTGAAGTCGATAAAAAGGCGCTGGCAGCAGGCGGCGAAGCAGACAAGGCCCAGACGGCCGCCAACGGCGCCACCCAGCGCGTCGACACTTTAACCAAAGCAGTCATCAATCTGGATAACTACCGCCCCGTGGTAGAGACTGCCGTTCACGCGCTTCTTTGGTGAGATTGTCTTTGTTGAAACCGAAGTGAA
>JANYKL010000150.1 GCA_025361625.1 Acidobacteriaceae bacterium | reverse complement strand
GATAACCCAACGCAGCTCGACGCGCGAGCAAGTCCGCTACGGCCTGTATTGCTTCGCTATGTTTGTTGGTGGAGTCTTTGTAGCTGGCTGGGTGATGGCATTTATCCGTCGTTAAAAAAAATTTCAGATATGACCAATTAGTATGGTTGGGCTACTCGCCGGTGTCCTCCATATTGCTGACCCTTTCCGGGAAGAACTTTAATTTTTATTCCGGAGGTACGGGCTGCAGGGTGTCGCCCGGAGCCAAGGGCAGGTGCGCCGCTCCGCTGAGCATCCATCTTTCCGAGGGAGAGAAAGCGCGGCGGTAACGCTCTGAGTCGATCAATCGGTCGCGCTCTTCGGGTGCCAGCCCTCGCATCCCGCGTATCGCTTCATCGACGATCGCTCGGCGATCTGGAGGCAGCAACCGGAACTGTTGGTAGAGTTGGCGGGCGCGTACTTTCTGCTCTCGAGTCAAATGTTCCCAGGTTTCCATGCGAGACAACACGCGAGATTGCTGCCAGGACGGCAGATTCGAGAAATGCTGCAAGCGATTTCGCAACCGGTATTGTTCAGGAGGAGGAAGCCTTCGAAACTGCCGATCATTCTCAAGTGCCCGGCGCTGTTCCTGCGGCGGTAGATCTTTGTACCGGCGAAGCCAGTCTCCAGCGTGCCCGCGTTGAGGCTGACGTTGGCCCTCCGGCGGGCGGGACTGTTCCAACTCCCGCTGGCGATCCCGCCTGCGCTGAGCCTCCCGCTCGCGTTGATCATACTGCGGCTTGCTTTGCGAGTTGCTATGAGGACCGTTCTGCGGATACCGCCCTTGCGGCTGATCCTGCCCATTTTGAGGCTGCTCACGTTGGTGCTGCGACGAGTCGGGTTGCGAGTATTCGGAAGGAGTACCTCGCGAGTCGGGGTACGACGACTGCGCGAATGCGGGCGCGATGAACAGTACCGCCGCCAGCCAGCCCGTCGCCCTCCCTGTCACCAGCATCGCCCTTCCCCTTTTATGTCAATCTCCAGAACGTTACCGCACCGTCGGTTCGCGATTCCAGTTCGCGGGTGACGCCTTCTACGCCTTCTACGGATTCGCGGTCACGTCATCCTGCACTTGCAGGTCATCCAGGGTATCGAAATTCGCGTACAAGTCATCATTGCTATCGAGCGCCTGCAAATCTCCCACTGCCGTTCCCGGTTCGATCGGCAGCCCGAGCGCCGGAGGTTTCGTCGTGATGCTCCCCGTCTCAACGAAGTACGACTGGTGAGTTACGGCAACTCCCAGTCCGAGTGCTCCCGCAAATAAGACAGCGGCCAGCGACATAACCCATGCCGGACTCCGGAACCAGTTTCTCCAGGAACCCTGCGGGCGCGCCATTTCTTCACGCAGGCGAGCCTGCAACCGCGTGTCGAAGTAAGCCGAGGGCTCGGGTGCCTCCCATTCATCCAGCAGCGACATGGTGTGCCGCATCTCCCGCAGATCGAGAGCACACTTTTCGCAGGATGCAATGTGCTCACCAACCGCCGGCGCGGCAGCCTCTGCGCCGCCAACTTGGGCCAGATCCGGTAACAGTTCGCGAATATCTTTACAATTACAATTCATGGTGCTTCCCCTACTTCCCCCCAACAAATTCCTTTAGCTGCTCGCGCAACGTTTCATAGGCGCGAAAGAGCAGCGACTTGGTCGCGGATTCGCTCAATTTGAGCACTCCTGCAATCTCGCGATAATCCATCTCCTGATACTTATGCATGACGACCGCCAGCCGTTGACGCTCGGGCAACGAGTCAACCTTGGCGCGAATCGCCGCCAGCCGCTCACGCTTCAGGATGCGGGCCTCGGCCCCAGGGGTGTCGTCGGCCAGATCGGGCGTGGTCCCCGTTTCCTGATCCGCTTCATCGAGCCGAACCGTATTTTCGGGACGCTCATGACGCGTGTCGCGGGCGTGGTTAACGGCTAAATTCGTCGCGATCCGGTAGAGCCATGTGGTGAATTTCGCGCTCGGCTCATAGGTGGTTCGAGAACGGTAGACCCGTAAGAACACCTCTTGCGCCAGTTCTTCCGCCGCCGAAGGGTTGTGACAAAACCGAAACATGAAGCCCACCATCGGCCGCCGATATTTTTGGACAAGGTGGCTAAACGACGCTTCATCGCCTTCCTTGACTCGAAGCATGGCCTCGACGTCTGGATCACTCTGGGCCGAGGTCGCACCGGCAGGATCACCTGCGTCAGTGGACGCCCTCTCGCCCGGCATGGCGCTAATTGGTTCGCGATTCCGCAGTCGAGGCGGCAGCAGTCCGCGATCGATGGCAACACTGCTCACATCGGTGTGAACCCCGGCTGGGTTAGAAAGTTGCACCTCTCTTGACCTCGGTATAAGTTCGGAAGTCTCCTCCCCTGAGGCAGATACGTCGTCGGGATCGGGAGCGTTCGGGAGGGTCATGCGGGGTCGCTAGACAAAGGCTATCGGGCATGGCGGGGGCGGTCAAGGGGATGTTGGGCCCGGAAATTTCGCAAGCGTCGCGCATTACGGGTGCAGCTTGAACACAACATCTCAGCTTTTTAAGGACACAGCTTTTTAAGGCACTATTCGAGCTTGGTAAGGATAAAAACGTGATCTCGCGGAAGGAAAACGATTCAGGATTGTGTTCCGGATCTAGCGATCGTTGTCTCAATGCCAAACCATGCAGCGATTTTAAGATGTCCGACCCGACCGTTGCTTGACTGCTCCGGCTGCAACTGTTTGAATGTAAAAAGTCGGGCGCATAACTCAGCGGTAGAGTGCCATCCTCACACGGTGGAAGTCGTAGGTTCAAATCCTACTGCGCCCACCATCTTTCCATCACTTTCAGACTTCCCGTGCTGCTCCCCATGCCGTTACGCGCCGCCTGGGGGGAGCATTAGCAGCCTGCCGTGCTCGTTCATCAGTCCCAGTGTTTCTCCAATGATCGTCGTGGTGCCAATGTCGCCGGTTCGCACCGGCTTTCACCTGTCATAGGGGTTTCCGTACTCCGTTTCCTAGCTACATGATCATTTCAAATCGCCTAAACGCATTTGGGTATTCAAGGATCATGCCCGCTCGTTTACCCTCTATAAATCTTAAGGCGCATCGCCTGAACTTTACGGAGCCTGAACTTTATGGAGCCCGAACTTTATGGAGGAGATCATGACATCACCAGAGGACACACTGCGGCAAAGGGCCGAGCATGTGGCGAACCAAGCTGTGAATGCAGGCGTAAAGGGGGCAGTTCCTGCCGCTCGTGAATTCGGGACAGCAGTAACCGACGGAGCAACCGAGGCCGCGAGCAAAATACGATCGGTAGTGCAACGCATCGACGACGCGACCGTTCCAGACGCATTTCGGAAAGTGCCTAAACTGATTTCACCGGGAGTTCATGCGTGGCTTGACGTCGCCGTCACAGGTTACTTCGCTGCGTTGGGCATATGGTTCGCCGTACGTGGCAAGGGGCGCCCGGCCACCGCTGCCTTTGTAAATGCTGCCATGGTTGCGGGAGTATCTTTGATGACAGATTACGAGGGGAACGGAAAGAAGCCCATCAATTTCAAGCTGCATGGCACTCTCGATGCAGTTCAGGCCACAACGGCCGTTCTGGCGCCTGTCCTTCACGGTTTCGCGGATGAACCGGAATCGGCATTTTTCTACGGGCAAGCCGTAAATGAATTGGCTGTAATCGCAGCGACGGATTGGGACGCAGGTATGGCTTCTGCATCGCACCGAAAAGCCGCCTAGTAGTGATTCAGTAATAGGAAGTTTAGGAGAAGCCACCTCCACCTGCAACATCGATAAGCGTCAGACGTCGGAAAAGAAAGGCGGGCATTTCCCCCGCTCGCCTTTCTTTTCTAAACGGTTGTTAGTTATTCATTTCTCTTCTCCTCGCGCCAGAAGGAATACGCGCTCCATAAGTTCGCGCTTCCAGCGAATTGCAGATTGCGCGAACGACCCCTGCCCTCTACAATCCTCCCGCACCAAGGGAACGGTTTTAATCGCAACAAATTAGGAGGAACATGAGAACACGAACAATGTTGTTGACGTTAGCGACCTGCCTGGTCGGCCTCACGCTCAGCTTTGCCGGCGAGAATCCGAATATGGGGACCTGGAAATTGAACGAGGCAAAATCAAAGATTCCAGCAGGTATGGCAAAAAACGTGACAGTCGTCTATGAGGCGGCTGGCGACAGTGTGAAAGCCACGGTTGACGGGGTGGATAGTAAAGGCAGTCCCACGCACAACGAGTGGACGGGAAAATTTGATGGCAAGGATTATCCGGTAACCGGCGATCCGAATTCAGATGCCCGATCTTTGAAAGTAGTCAACGATCGAACCCTCGCGATTGCGATCAAGAAAGATGGCAAGGTTACGATGTCGGGCAAGATTGTCCTTTCCGCAGACGGCAAGATGCGCACTCTGACCATCAGCGGCAGCGGTGATGACGGTAAGAAAATGGCCAGCACCGCTGTATACGACAAGCAGTAGCCATGACCCTTCCGTCCCCTCGCTTTGGCGGAAGGGTGCTTTATTCTTTCCCGAGCGCACATCTCTCGTAACGAGCAGCAGACACAGAGCGCCGCCTTTGCGACGGAAAGCCGTAATATGCGCCAGACGAAGCCCGAGATTGAGCCCTGGCGCTTTGCCACTTCGTCCGTAATGCTCTCGTCCCAATGAAATGCTAAGATTTTCCGCATGCCTCGTCCACATAAGCAGAAGCCTGCTGCGAACCCGCTGAAATCAACGCGCGTTAAGGACAAAAAAAAGCGTGGACCGGCTGAACTCGTAGTCATCACGGGCATGAGCGGTTCAGGAAAGGCTTCCGCGCTCAAAGCTTTTGAAGATCTCGGCTATTACTGCGTAGATAATTTGCCGGTCGAGTTAATTCCGCGCTTCGCCGAGTTAGCGCTGCAGTCGGGAGAAATTCTTCGCACCGCGCTCGTAGTAGACGTTCGCGAGGGAGCGCAGCTAGAACACTTGCCCGCTATCTTAAAATCAGTTCGACATACGATAGCAACTCGAGTCATTTATCTCGAAGCCAGTGATCCCGTGTTGTTGCGTCGTTTCAGTGAGACGCGGCGTCCGCATCCACTGGGCACGGGCGCTACGGTTCGGGATTCTCTCGCAGCCGAACGCCTGCATCTGCGGCCCATCCGAAAGATTGCCGACCTGGTGATCGACACATCAAAATTTAATGTGCATGAACTGAGATCGCACCTGACCGAGCGCTTCAAGCAAAAGTCAGGAACCGAACAGAAACTTCTCATATCATGCGTCAGCTTTGGCTATAAGCATGGACTTCCAGACGACGCCGACCTGGTCTTCGACGTGCGCTTTCTACCAAATCCCCATTTCGTCCCAGAATTCCGCGCCTTGACCGGCCGCGATCCGCGAGTAGCCAAGTACATCCGGTCGTTTCCGCAGACTCAGGAATTTATTAATCGCATCTCCGAACTTCTGATTTATTTGCTGCCCCACTATATTCGCGAAGGAAAAAGTTATTTGACCATAAGCTTCGGATGCACCGGTGGCCAGCATCGCTCCGTAATGATTGCGGAAGAAGTCAATCAGCACTTGAAGAAGGCCGGCTATAAGGTCAAGGTGGATCACCGTGACAGTCCCAAGTGAAGGCGGGATGGAGGTTAGCCGCCAGTGTGGCTAAGGCCCACGGCCCCGCGCGGTTCGCTATGCTGACGCTTGCTCAGTTTCAATGTGAAATCGCATGTAGAATTCCCTTGTAACGCATGGCCACTTCCACAGCGATGCAATCGAACAACGATGGTGCGCCGACCAAAGCGGCCCCGATCAGACGATTGCTGCGGTACGCCCTTCCTTATTCATGGCTCTTGTTTACGTCCGTCGTCTTCATGGCCTTTGTCGGCTTGCTTGACGCTGGTCGAGTTCTTCTTATCGGTCCAATTTTCGACCGGGTTCTGAACCCGGGCTCGCAGGGCAGAACGATTCAGCTGTTCAGATTGCCTGGCACCGACCGCTTTCTTAATCTACAGGCCCTCGTCCCCGCGCACTTCCAGAATCCGTGGACTGTCGTAGCGTTCGCCCTGGTTGCGGCAACTATTCTGAAAGGTATCTTCGACTACGCTGGAACGTACCTCGTCAATTACGCGGGCTTCAAAATGATCACCGATCTGCGCGACGATCTATACAACGCCATCCTGCGCAGTTCTGCAGCTTTTTTCGCGAAGCATACCACCGGTACTTTGCTTTCAACACTCGTCAATGACATAGAGCGGGTGCAATATGCGATGTCTGGAGTGCTCGCAGAATTTTTGCAGCAGCTATTCACTTTTATCTTTACTGCCGGATTGGTAATCCTTCTAGGGGGCCAATTGGCTTGGGTGTTGTTGCTGTTCGTACCTGTGATCCTATATTCCTCAAGACGGATCGGGCGACAGGTGCGGAGCACAACACGCGGCGGCCAGGACAAGCTCGCCGAAATCCAAAATATTTTGCACGAGACGATCACCGGCAACCGCATCGTAAAAGCGTTCGGCATGGAAAATTGGGAGCTCGAACGCTTTCGCTCCGCCGCCCGGCGCCTGTTCCGGGCGAACCTGCGGCTGGTGGCGGCGTTTGCCATCAGCTCGCCACTGATGGATATATTGGGCTCGGTGGCCATTGCTCTGCTGCTGTTGATGGGGCGATCTCAAATCAACAAACATGTTTTTACCGCCGGCACCTTTCTTGCGTTTATCGTAGCTGTGTTTAAGCTGTACGACCCGGTGCGAAAGTTCGCGCTCTTCAACAATAACTTTCAGCAGGCAATCGGCGCGTCCTCGGAAATTTTCCGCTTCATGGATATTGAGGATGAAGTTCGCGAACGGCCGGCTGCAAAGCGTATGCGAAAGTTCGAACACTCCATTCGATTTGAAGACGTATCCTTTTCCTATGTGAATGCAGTGGACTCGCCCTTTGTCTTGCGCGATATAAACCTGGAAGTGAAGGCGGGCGAGGTTCTGGCCTTGGTCGGCTCGAGCGGTGCAGGAAAGAGCACGCTGGTTCATCTGATCCCGCGGTTCTTTGATGTCAGCGGCGGGCGAATTATGATCGACAATTGCGATGTGCGCGACGCCACCCTCGAATCGCTGCGCGCGCAAATCGGCATCGTGACCCAGGAAACCGTATTATTCAATGACACGGTGAGAAACAATATCGCCTACGGCCAGCCGCATGTTTCCCAGCAACGAGTGGAAGAAGCAGCGAGCGCCGCCCGAGCGCACGAATTCATCGGGGCGCTCCCCGAAGGCTACGACACCATGATCGGAGAACGTGGCGTGCGGCTTTCCGGTGGTGAACGCCAGCGGATCGCCATCGCTCGCGCTATCTTAAAAAATGCTCCCATTCTGATACTGGATGAAGCCACCTCCGCCCTCGATAGCGAATCCGAATCGCTGGTGCAAGCCGCGCTGCAAAATTTGATCAGCGGGCGTACTGTATTTGTAATCGCCCATCGACTTTCAACCGTCCGGCGCGCCGATCGGATCGTGGTCATCGATAACGGCACCATCAGCGACATCGGCGGTCACGACGAGTTGATGCAAAAGCTCGGCATTTATCGTCGCCTATACGAACTGCAATTTGCCGACGCAGACGCGCCTCGTGCCACGGTAGGGCAGAACTAAGTCTGGTCGCGCTAAAGAGCAGATGAAGTGCAGAGTATGCGAAAAATATGCCACTTCGTTCGATGACCGGCTTCGCGCAGATTCGAGGGCAAGTCAACCCCCAGTTGGGTTTTTCCCTCTCACTGAAAGCGGTGAATCACCGTTTTCTTGATCTTCACTTTCGCTTGCCATCCGACACCGGGTCGCTGGAGATGAAATTGCGCCGCTGCTTGAAGGAGAAGATGTCGCGCGGGCATGTCGAGGTCATTATCAGTCTCGACCGCGCGGCAGCCAACAATACGGCATTAAACCGTCAGTTGATCGCGGGATATGTGCACGCTTTTCGCGCCGCCGCCGACGAATTCGGACTTGCGGGCGAACCCGATCTTAACGTAGCGCTGCGCATGCCCGGCGCGATGGACGCGCCGCCGGAAAAATCGGGCGACGAACTTGATGCCGCGGTCATGGCGCGGGCCGAAGAAGCGATCGACCAGCTCAACGCCATGCGTGAAGAGGAAGGGCGTAGCATCACCCTCGAACTGCGTGCCCGCATGAAGAGCCTGGAAAATGCAGTTCACGGGGTAGGCGGCCATCGCGCCGACGTTTTGCGCAGCTATTCGGAGCGGCTGCAAGTTCGCATGCAAGAGTTGCTCGCTGGTCAAGTCGAGAAAGAACGCATTTTGCAGGAGGTTGCTGTCCTGGTCGATCGCAGCGATATCCAGGAAGAACTGGTTCGCTTGACCGCGCATGTGAAACATTTTCTCGGCCTCATCGATCAAGGCGGCGAAGTCGGCAAGAAAATGGATTTCCTCTTGCAAGAAATGAACCGCGAGGCGAATACCGTGCTCTCGAAAACTTCCGGGCTTGCAGGTGAGGCCCTCAAGATCACCGAGATGGGGTTGCTCATGAAGTCAGAAATTGAAAAATCTCGTGAACAGGTGCAGAACGTCGAATGAGCATCGTTTATATCGTCTCGGCGCCGTCCGGTTCGGGGAAGTCGACGCTGGTAAACGAATTGTTCAAGATGGTCCGAAACCTGGATTTTTCGATTTCGTACACGACCCGTCCTCCGCGGGGCAGCGAAAAGAATGGCAAAGAATATTTCTTTGTCCCCAAGGCTGACTTCGAAAGCATGATCGCGTCCGATGAGTTTTTAGAGCATGCCACTGTCTTTGGTAACTACTACGGAACGGCGACGCGCTTCCTGCGCGAGGCGGAAGCGAGCGGGCATGACTTATTGCTTGATATTGATGTGCAGGGCGCGAAGCAGATAAAACGCAGGATTCCGCTAGCGGTGAGCATTTTTATCCTACCTCCTAGCCGCGAGAAGCTAGAGTGGCGCCTGCGGAACCGGGGACTCGATTCGGACGATGTGATCCGTCGCCGGTTGGACACGGCCCGACGTGAGATTGAGAATTATGAGAAATACGACTATATATTAGTAAACAACCTCCTCGAAAAGTCGGCCGATGAACTACGAGACATTGTTCTATCGGAACGCCTCCTTCGAAGTGGGATAGAGTCTTCCGGTGAAGAAAAGCGGAGAATCGATACCGCCCAAGCTTGCCGGTTGGAGTTCGCGCGCGAACGAGTTCAACCAATTCTGGCCTCGTTTAATCCGTGATCAAACGCTCGTGCAGCATTAGGGGGAGAGAGTATGAAACTGGTAGAAGGGTTTGACAGCAACTATCGCTACATTCTGGTGGCAGCGCGCAGGGCGCGGCAACTGCAAGGCGGAGCGCCGCCGGTGATCGATACCGGTTCTCGTAAACCGTGCCGTATCGCGCAAGATGAAATCAAGGCAGGAAAAGTGAAATGGTTGATTCCGGAGCTGCCGAAATTGCCCGACGTTATCGCGGCTGAAGATTTAAGCAAATCTTTCTTGGAAGACGCGTAGAGCACGCCCAAACCAAGTAACACTTTGTGGGTGCGGGCTACTCGCCGTTCAACCACTTGCTCAGCATCCCTGGCCGGGGATGAAGCATCAATTGCATTGGTGGTGAGTCGCGGCTGAACTTGGCGGCCCGGCTTCCTACCGTCTTGCTATGAAAATTGCGCTTGGCGTCTCTGGTGGCATCGCGGTGTACAAGGCGGCGGAGATTGTTCGCCTCTTGCAAGATCGCGGCATTCGCGTGCAGGTCATCATGACGGCAGCCGCGCAGGAATTTGTTCGTCCTCTCACTTTTGCGGCACTCTCCGGCGAAAAAGTTATTACCGATATGTTCGGTTCGGCAGAATCTGTCGCGAATGTCGATTCTGCGGTCGAGCACATTGCTGTAGCGCAGTCGATCGACGCGTTGCTTATCGCCCCTGCAACCGCGGACGTTCTGGCCCGCTTCGCACAGGGAATTTCCAACGATTTTCTGAGCACGCTCTACCTCGCTACCACTGCACCCGTGGTTGTCGCTCCAGCAATGAACGTAAACATGTGGAACCACGCCGCCACGCGAGCCAACCTGGCCACATTGCGAGAACGTGGCGTTCGAATCGTCGAACCCGGCGAAGGCTATCTCGCTTGCGGAATGATTGGATCGGGGCGCTTGGCGGAAAACGATAAGATTGTTGCGGCCGTTATGGAAGCGCTTGGCGCATCGCAAGATTTGGCGGGAGAAACTTTGCTGATCACGGCAGGTCCCACCCGCGAGAAGATCGACCCGGTTCGTTATCTCACGAATCGCTCGAGTGGCCGCATGGGATATGCCCTCGCCGAGGCCGCTCTAAGACGGGGGGCACGCGTTCTGTTGATCAGCGGGCCGACTTCCATCGCTGCTCCAGGTGCGGCGGAACTAACGCGAGTAGAGACAGCGGAAGAAATGCATGCCGCCGTCCTGAAATTGTTTCCTGAAAGCACGGTAGTGATCAAGACCGCGGCCGTCTCCGACTACCGGCCAAAAGCTGCCGCAAAACAGAAGATTAAGCGTAGAGGCGCGATGACTCTTGAGCTCGAACCGACGACGGATATTTTAGCGTCACTAGGGCGGACCAAGACTTCGCAGATCATTGTCGGATTCGCCGCCGAGACTGAAAGCGTGCTCGAAAATGCGCGTGCCAAGCTGGCGGCCAAATCTCTTGATGCAATTGTGGTCAACGATGTCTCTCGTGAGGGCGTTGGCTTCGACTCCGAACGTAACGCCGTCACCATCATTTCCGACAGCGAAGTGATCGACGTACCCGAAAATTCGAAATGGGAAGTCGCCCATCGTGTTCTCGATCAGGTTGTCAAGTTGCGGAAACGCAGCAGCGTCCCATCCCGATAATTGGTAGAGAAATAGTTATGGCGGGCACGGGCGAGCCTGAACCCGCAGTATTCCGCAAATATTAATCCTTTCACGATCATCTGGCCGAAGCCGAGGATCTGTGGCCCCTACCACTTCGACTCCTTTGTTATTCTTACCACCAATGCCTTACATGTTTGATCCACAACTTCGCAACGCCCTCGCGGCACGCATGCGCTTCTATAACGAGATCGGAATCTACGATTTCTATCAGCGCGCGCCATCGATAGCGGCCTCAGCGTCCACGGCAAGCCTTCAAGAAGAACGCACATCGTTACAGGGAGAAGAGATGAGTCTTAGAAAGTCGGCTGCGGTGATGACCCCGGAGGCAGTTCCTCTAAAAATACTGGCGACAACCTCCGTCCTAAGTTTTGCCGAAGAGGGCATGAGCGATCCGGTAAAAGCTTTACAGGCAATCCGCATTGATCTCGGTGACTGCACGCGTTGCCCACTGCACCAACAGGGGAGAAAACAGATCGTCTTCGGCGTCGGTAATCCGAAGGCCGAGTTGATGTTTGTCGGAGAAGGCCCGGGTGCCGACGAAGACGAAAAGGGCGAGCCCTTCGTCGGGCGCGGTGGACAGCTTCTCAACAACATGATCAAGGCCATGGGCATCGAGCGCGAGCATGTCTACATCGCGAACATCGTGAAATGCCGTCCTCCTGGAAATCGCCAGCCGGAGCGCGACGAGTGCGCAACCTGCTCTCCGTTTTTGATGCGGCAGATTGCGGCCGTGAAACCAAAAGTGATCGTTGCTTTAGGAGCGACGGCCGCGAAAACTCTTCTTGCAATGAATTCCTCGATGTTGCAATTGCGCGGACGATTTTACGAATTCCGTCCCAGCGGAATGCCGCATTCCGATTCAGGCTGGAATGGCTGCAAACTTGCCGTCACTTATCACCCGGCATTTCTTTTGCGCGATCCGCGGCAGAAGGGCGAAGCGTGGAAGGATTTGCAAATGGTGATGAAAGAATTGGGAATGAAGGCGCCACCGAAGATGGAGGAGTAGGTCGCAAGGCTCTCACAGCCGAAACGCGGCCTTTTTCCGATGCACAGGAAGATTCAGGTTTCGCTCTCCATCCATGCCCATTTTTTGCGACGTTGCGCTTGCCGTGCCGCTTGGTATTGTGTTCACCTACGCCATTCCTCCCGGCATGGAGCCCGTTGTCGGAGGGCGTGTGCTGGTGCCATTCCGGCAGCAGAGGCTTTCGGGGATTGTCGTCGAGTTGCACGATCGCCCGCCACAGGCGAATGCAGCCTCGGTGAAGGTCAAGAACGCTATTGAGGCGCTTGATCTCTCGCCCGTACTCGACGAGCAGCTCCTGAAACTTGGCAAGTGGATTTCCGATTACTACCTTGCTCCCATTGGCGAAGTTTTCCGCACCATGCTGCCCCTTTCGGCGGAGTTTAAACGAGCGATCTCTTATTGCATCACCGACCTGGGGCGCACAGCACTGCACCTGGCCGGAGCATCCGGATCTCCGGCTCGTTCGAAGCGCACTCCCGAACAGCAGCTCATCGAGTTTCGAGTGCTTGATTATTTGGCCGAGCGCGAGAACGTCCGCGAAGAGCGTTTGCGCGCAGCAACGCGTGTTTCTCGTTCGCTTCTTGGCGGCATGGCTCGCAAGAAGTGGATTACACGGGAAGATCAATCGGCGGCGCGCGATGCCTCGCGGCTGGTGAAAGTCGCTGTACTTCTTGCTTCAGGAGACGGGGCGGAGTTTTTGCCTACGCTGAAAGACCGAGGCGATCGTCCCCACACGAGCCCAAGTGCCGGGCCGCAACCCAAGCTTAATTCCAACCAGCGCGCGCTCGTTGATGCGCTCAGCGCTGCTGGCGGGCGGGTCGCTGTTGAGGATTTGCGCGGACTGGACGTGCCGCCCACTACTCTTGCTACGCTCGTGCGTCGCGGTCTCGTCTCCCTGGTTGATGAGCCGCAAGCCTTTACGACCTCGAAACTAAAGCCTCGTCCGTCACCGTTTGATTTTGAATTTAGCGCTGCGCAGAAGAATGCGCTGGCAAAAATTGGCGAAGCGGTCGCGTCCCGAAAATTTGAAGGCTTATTACTGCACGGCATCACCGGATCGGGCAAGACCGCTGTCTATCTCGCCTGCATGCGACAGGTGCTTGAGCAAGGGAGATCATCGATTCTGCTCGTGCCTGAAATCGGACTCACGCCGGCGGTTGCGGCCGATCTGCATCAGGTCTTCGGCGATGAAGTGGCGATCCTGCATTCTGCTTTGTCGAACGCGGAGCGCGCGGAGCAGTGGCATCGAATCAAGCGTGGCCAAGCGCGAGTCGTCGCCGGCACGCGTTCCGCAGTGTTCGCCCCCGTGAGCGACCTGGCGCTCGTCATTGTCGATGAGGAGCAGGATTCGTCTTACAAGCAGGAAGAAACGCCGCGTTATCACGCGCGCGACGTCGCTGTCATGCGTGCAAAGATGGCGGGAGCGGCGGTGGTGCTTGGCTCTGCCACTCCCTCGCTTGAATCGTATTACAACGCCAGGAAGCACAAATATGCGCTGGTCGAATTGCCGGAACGCGTGGAGCGGCGTCCATTGCCGGAAGTCGAGATCGTCGACATGCGACTGGAATTTCAGGAAACTGGCCGGGAACAGGTAATCTCCCGCAAGCTTGCCGAAGAGATTCGCCAACGCCTCGAGAAAAAAGAGCAGGTCATGGTGCTGCTCAACCGTCGTGGATACTCTCCTGTGGTTTTATGTCGCGCCTGCGGCAAGACGCTGCAATGTCAGAATTGCGCCGTGTCGATGACCCACCACAAGCGCGAACACAAGATGGAATGTCACTACTGCGGCCATATCGCTAAGATTCCAGAGAAGTGCGCGAATTGCGGAAGTGAATATGTTTATTTTGTGGGCACCGGCTCCGAGAAATTGGAAGAGTTGTTGCACGGCTTGTTTCCGCAAGCGCGCATCGGACGCCTCGATCGCGACACAGTTCGGGGCCGCGAAGATTTCGAACACGCGCTCAACGCACTCAACGAAGGCGCGCTCGACATGCTTGTTGGAACCCAGATGATCGCGAAGGGCCACGATATCCACGGCGTAACGCTAGTTGGAGTGGTCGGAGCCGACATGGCGCTAGGGTTGCCCGATTTCCGCGCCGCGGAAAGAACGTTTCAACTTCTCACCCAAGTGGCAGGGCGCGCGGGGCGTGGCAATTCTCCCGGCAAAGTTATTTTGCAAACTTATTTTCAGGAGCACTACGCAGTGCAGTTCGCGGCGCTCCACGACTTCGCCGGCTTCTACGACAAAGAACTACAATTTCGCGCCTGGATGCACTATCCGCCTTATAGCGCGATCGCAAACGTGCTGATTCGAAGTGAGAAGCTGGACGACGCGCTGACGTGGTCGGGAGAATTAGGCCGCTGGTTCGAGAAGACGCGGCACGAAGGCATCCGAGTGCTCGGGCCCGCCGCCGCCCCTATTACCCGGTTAAAGCGTGATTATCGCTACCACTTCATTTTGAAGAGTCCAAGTCGAGAGAAGATGAACACGCTGTTGCGCGCCATGTTGGCCGAAGCGGCAGCGCGTAAAATTCCGCGCACTCAAATCATTGTCGACGTAGATGCCGTCTGGCTGATGTGAATCGACGTTTTCGTTAAAGCTCAATGTTTTAAGCTTTGAAACTGCCGACAAATGCTCATCATTTTCGTCGCATGAAGTGGCCGATTCTACCTTCCACTTCGTGGATTGTATCTTTAGCGCCGTCGCGAATGTCAGGCCATACGTCTCGTCCGGAGCTCTTTGCAAATGGAGCGGGGGTAAAACTCACAACCAGCATCAGCGCTGCACAGGCCGCCAACAGACCCCGACGCCCAGTCACACTCGGATAGGGCGGCACTCGCGGGTGCCTCACTGTTAAAGCGAGCAGCACTGCCCA
>JANYKL010000144.1 GCA_025361625.1 Acidobacteriaceae bacterium | reverse complement strand
TTGCGACGCTTGGTTTTTCACGGCAGAAGGAACACCCTGCCGTGCGCTGGGCGAAAGACGCTCCGGGATGCACCTTCGAGCGCGGCGACGATGGCCGCTATCGCTGGATCATTACCAGTCGAGATCTAACTCTGACGTTGCTGGTTGATTCGCAGGAGTTAACCAAAAGCCGCCGCCGTTTCTACCATCTGCTCGGCGTCTACGTAAACGTCGCCTACACGGGAGGCGTAAGATTTGAGTTCCCGGCGGACGTTCGCATCGAATTTGTGAAGCATCATCACTTCAGGGAAGCGTACGAAGATCCGTCAGAGCTATCGAACAAGTTGCAGAATGACGTCGATACGCTCGTCTTCGAGACAGAACGCAAGATTAAGAAGGATTCGAAGATAACGTACGAAAAAACAGCGCAGCTTCGCGAATATCAAAAAGATGCAGCGGAATTTATCGAATTTTTGAGCACGCAGACATTGAAGCCAGAGACTCAGATTCTGAACCCTGGCAATGCCGAAGCCAACGGCTGGATATTTTTTGCGACCAGCAATCGCTGGATCGGTCCATTGAGCGGACATGAAGACTTCATAATCAGCTTCTACATGAAGGATAAGATCTGGCAATTTCCAGTTTCATTGCCGCCAGCGCCCGGAGACTTGATTCTTCGCAAGCCCGCGGACTGAATGTCAGACTCTGACGGCTGAACTGCGGCAACTCCGTTGTGGTAAAGTTTCGGCTCATGGAGCGCGCTCCCAAGGCTGAGTCCAGCGACAGTTCGCCAAGTTCGGGCAGGACGGCAGCGGCTCTCTATTGTCCGGTTTGTGCGATGCAGGTCGATGATCCCTTAAGCTGCGGAGACTGTTCCGCCGTCATTTGCCGGCGCTGCGGTACGCCGCTTGAGTCATCGGACGAACTGGGTATGGGGTGAATCGCTGACTGATCAAGAGATGAACCCGGGCTCCGCTTCGATTACCTCAAGTATCGACACATCCAGTCAAGACGGCCAGCAGCCGAAGCTTGTCCGCGGATTGACCTTGCTTGATTCCGTCTTATTGTTGGTAAGCGGCATCATCGGCTCATCGATTTTTCTGACCGCAAGAGATATCGCCGTTCCGCTGCCGAATCCAATTTTATTTCTCCTGGTTTGGATCTTTGGCGGTGTGATCTCTCTGTGCGCCTGCGTGGCCTTCGCCGAACTGGGCTCGATGTATCCAGATTCAGGGGGACAGTATATTTATCTGCGCGAGGCCTACGGAGACCTGGTGGCCTTTCTCTACGGCTGGATGTTGTTCGCGGTTGCAAATGGCGGAACGATCGCGGCACTGTCGGTGGCCTCCGCCGCATACATGGGGAATATCATTCCCGCAATTTCACAACAGCATGTGATCTTCTCAATCGCAGGCCTTCCCTTCACTCGTGCGCACGCCGTCGGACTCGTGCTGATCGCGGTTCTGACCTATGTCAACGTGTTTGGATTGCGCTGGGGCGCGTTGCTGCAAAACATGTCGACGTGGACGAAATTTATCGCGATGACGGTGTTTGTCGTGTTGGGATTCGCGATCGGCAAAGGAAACTGGTCGAACTTCACCACACACAGTGCTGGAGGCCTAAGCATGGGCTTAAGCCCAAGCCAGTTTATCTCCGCGCTTGGAGTCGGACTGATCGCCGTATTTTGGGCTTATGACGGATGGGTCTACATCACGTGGGTCGCGGGCGAAGTGAAAGACCCAGTCCGCAATGTGCCGCGGGCCATGGTTCTGGGAGTGCTGGCGGTTGGCGCAATTTACCTCGCCATGAACATGGTTTACGTTTACGCGTTGCCCCTCACCGCGATCGCGAAATACGAGACCATTGCGCACGCGGCGGCGTCGGCTCTGTTTTCACCACGAGCAGCGGTGTGGCTGTCGGCGACCATTGCAATCTCGTGTTTCAGCGCGGCGGCGGCATGCACCCTGTCGGGTTCGCGCGTCTACATGGCGATGGCGCAGGATGGCGTTTTTTTTCGGCGCATGGCAGTAATCCATCCCAAGTGGCGAACGCCGGCGTTCAGCCTGATCGGTCAAGGCATCTGGGCCGCCGTTTTAACCGTGAGCGGCAGCTACGACTGGCTTTATACGTACGTCATCTTCGGCATGATGCTGTCGTACACGCTCACTGTGATGGGACTATTTGTTCTCCGCTGGAAAAGACCAGATGTTCCCCGCCCTTACCGCTGCACGGGATATCCGTGGCTCCCGGCGATTTATATTCTGATTGCGTCGGTCTGGATTATAAATACGGTCGTCCGCCGCCCAACCGAGGCGCTTGGCAGCGCCATCATTGTGCTGATCGGCGTTCCGGGGTACCTCTACTGGAAGCGATCTGCCCGCAAACGCAGTTCTGCAAGTTGACCTTGCCGCGGAAGAACATTTCTGTGATTCTTAGCACTCTGTTTTCGGGCGGATGCCGATCTTCTACCAGTGAGCACACCAACGCCAGATAGTCGGCAGGCAACACCTTCAAACAAGGCAATCCCTCCCATGGCGGCTCCCGGAATGTTTATCGGCGAGGCTGCCGGCACGAACCGCCCGAAGCAGGTGATGGGGTTTCGCGACCTGCTTCTCTTTTATGTTGTTACGGGAATCAGTTTGCGCTGGATTGCGACCGCGGCGGCTGCGGGCCCCAGCGCGATTGTCGTCTGGATTGGAGCCTGGCTCGCGTTCTACACTCCGCTGGCGCTGTCAGTCATCGAACTTTCTTCCCGTTATCCGGATGAAGGCGGGCTTTACGTGTGGTCAAAACGCGCGTTTGGAGACTTCTCCGGATTCATGGCGGCGTGGACTTACTGGACCAGCAATCTTCCCTACTTCCCTGCCGTTTTGTATTTTGCCGCGAGCAACGTGCTTTTTATGCGCCCGGCGAAATGGTCGTATCTTTCAAACAATTCAACGTTCTACATTATCTTTGCCTTGATGACGCTTACAGCCGCCACGCTGCTCAACGTGATTGGGCTCGACGTAGGCAAGTGGCTGCACAACGTCGGCGCGCTAGCGATGTGGATTCCAGTTCTCATTATTGTCGGCATGGGTCTGCTCGCGTGGCACCGGTTCGGATCGGCAACGTCTTTCACGCTGCACACCATGAAGCCGAGCATACGATTCAACGACATCATTTTCTGGTCGGTGCTCACTTTCGCGTTTGGAGGCTGCGAGACGGCGTCGTTCATGGCCGAAGAAATTAAAAATGCGGGCCGCACCATTCCACTGGCGTTATTTGTTGGAGGCCTGACGGTCGCGCTCTGCTACATCATCGGCACCGTCTGCGTGCTGCTCGCGCTTCCTTCGACCGAAGTGAGCAGCATGCAGGGACTGGTGCAGGCGATCGCGAAGACGGCTGACCGGGTGGGGCTGCCCTGGTTTCTTCCAGTCGCAGCGTTTCTGATTGCGTTAAGCAACATCGGCGCTTCAGGCGCGTATCTCGCCGCCGTCGCGCGCCTTCCTTTTGTCGCCGGCATCGACCGCTATCTTCCCGCTTCGTTCGGAGCGCTGCACCCGCGCTGGGGCACGCCCTGGGTAGCGTTGCTCACGCAGTCAGTGATTGGCGGCATTTTTATTTTTCTGGGGCAAGCTGGGACTTCAGTGAAGGGCGCTTATGACGTGCTCGTGAGTATGGGCGTGATTACCTATTTCATCCCCTATCTTTACTTGTTTGCCGCGATGTTCAAACTGCAGGGCGAACCCGCCGGGGCAGAGGTCATTCGGGTTCCGGGCGGGAAGCCTGTCGCCTATGCGCTGGCAATCGTGGGTTTTGCGACGACGAGTTTGACCATCGCTCTTTCGGTATTACCGGCCGCTGACGAAGCCAATAAACCTCTGGCGGTTTTTAAAATCGTAGGCGGCTGCGGAGCTCTTGTTTTAGTTGGAGTGGCGTTGTACTGGGTGGGCAAGCGGCGAGCGCGACCGGCCACTATCGCGTCGTAAGGCAAAATTCGTAAGCCAAGATTCAAGTGAGAGGGGGCGGGATGGCGGCTTATTCTTCGGCGGCGTTGCGCTTTGGGGAGGAACGCCGGCCTTGCACCCATCCCAGAAACTTCTGCTTGCGAGCAAACATGTTTCGGGCCTCGTCTCGCATTCTACCGACAATTGGATAACGCGATTTTGTGAACCAAGGGACGCTATAAGGGGTGCATCCATATTTTTCTTTGTAAGCGCCGCCGCCGCCCCAATCGAAGATTGAAATACCGCGGTTCTTCCAGTAGCGAATGGCGTACCAATGACAGGCCTCGTTGGGACGCAAATTCTGGTAGGCACGATAACTCGCGTTGCCCCAAAATTCCGCGATGTGATTGAAACCGGGATAGATTCCAGTAGCAATGCACTTCCCTCCCGAATTACGAGCGCGGATCAGAAGGATGTTTCCGCCGGGCTCGAGGTTACGCACGAGCGAGCGCACGCGCTCGCCTGAATACGTTGGGACCAGAGATTGTTTAGCGAAGACATCTTTGAGCTGCTCGTAGTATTCGTCGGCAAAAGCCAGATCGTGCGCCTCCTCGATTTTCAAACCGCTCTTTTCTGCCTTGCGGATGCATCGACGGCAGGCGCTATCCATTCCATTGAACAGGTCTGCTTCAGAGCGCGTGAGGTCGGTTCGATAAGAGAAATAACTCTCTGATTTAAAGCCTCGGCCTTCACCGTCATCGAAAGAGAAATATGGGTCGGAAACTTCGAGATGCAAGCACTTCAGTTCGCTCCACGCAAATGTCTCGAGCGCATCGAGCGCCGCGCGTCGCGATACTCCGGGATTCAGGTTGAAGCCGATGTATGGAGTCGTCCAGCCGGGGAACGAACTTCCGAGGACCCTCATGCCGAACTTCGTAACCGTGAGACCGGTAAAGTATCCGAGGACCTGTTCTTGTTCGCGAAGTTCGGCAAGCACAGGCTGAGCATTCTGCGCTTCAGCAACAAAGTTTATCCACTCCCGAGTCTGGAAAACTGTGCGGTCGGCGAACCTGTCTAGGCGCTTCCAATCAGCCGATTTGATGTCGATGGAGTGAAACTTCATTGGCGTGATGAGCTCCGACTTGTGGCGCGGGAATTTCGAAGACTAACGTTCAGCGATCCGTAAGCTACCAGCAGATCCCCTCGTACTTCTTCGCGCCTTCCGGACGTCGCGCCTTATCCAAATGAATGAGGTCAATCACAATCTGCTCTGGGCGCAAATGTTTCTCGAGCTGATCTTTGCTGGCAGATTTATTTCCCAGGATCACGACTTCCGCATTCGCAAGAACGGCCTGCAAGTCATCCGACAACACTGAGCCAATATGCGGGATGACTTCTTCGATGTATTGGCGGTTCGATCCCGCCAAACGCCCTAGGGAGACGTCTTCGTCCCAAACTTTTACGTCGAGGCCTTCTCCCATGAGTCGCTTGATCAACTGCACCTGAGGACTTTCACGCAAATCGTCGGTGCCTGCTTTAAAGCTGAGCCCGAGTTGCGCGATTCGTTTCTTGCCGGTGTCGAGCACCATTTCAACGGCGCGGTCCACATGCTCGGCGTTGCTCGGCATTAATGACTCGAGCATGGGAAGTTTCAAGTCGAGTTCCTTCGCCTTGTATGTAATTGCGCGCAGGTCTTTCGGGAGGCAGGAACCGCCAAAGGCAAATCCTGGCGATAAATAGGCCGGGGAGATGTTGAGTTTCGAATCGGAGGTGAATATTTTCGTTACTTGCTGCGCATCAACGCCGAGATGCTTGCACATCGTCCCCATCTCATTGGCGAAACCAACCTTGACCGCGTGATAGACGTTGGAAAAATACTTCACCATCTCGGCCACAGGGATGGTGACCTCGTAAAGAGTTCCAGGGGTCTGCTTATAAAGTTCGCGGAGGGGAGCGAGATGATTTGTATCGCTCGCACCCAGAATGGTGTATGGCGGATTCAGGAAGTCCGCTACGGCGCTGCCTTCGCGCATGAATTCCGGGTTATAGCAAACCGTAAAGTCCTTGCCGCATTTTTTTCCGCTCGACTTTTCGAGGATGGGAAGAACAATGGTCTCGGTTGTCCCGGCTAGCACTGTGCTACGCAACACAAACACGTGCGGCGATTTCTTTAGGCGGATCGCTGCGCCGATCTCGGCCGCAACATGTTCGATATGGCTGAGGTCTAGCTTTCCGTTTTTTAAACTCGGCGTTCCAACGCAGACGAACGAGACGTCAGAATTCAAGACGGCTTCATTCGCGTCGGTGGTGGCGGTCAAAAGTCCGGCCTTGTGCCCGGCAGCGACCAGTTCGGCCATGCGCGCTTCAACGATAGGAGTCCGTCCCGAACCCAACATCTCCACCTTGGGGCGGCTCACATCGACACCAATCACCTTGTGCCCCAATGAGGAAAAGCAAGCAGCAGACACGGAGCCTACATATCCCAGCCCGAAAATACTGACAGACGAACCCAAGCAGTCTTCTCCCTGAACGAACGTGTGGACGCAGTTTGACTATATCAAGTGCGTCGTCAAGGTGGAGCAAGCGGGGCTCCAACCTATGTTTTTGCCCAGCGAGAGATGGACCGTTCCTGCGACTTGTTTTCAGCTAGATACATAGCTTCTCGCAATAGATTGCTGCTGCTAACTCTACGATGGTTAACGATGTCCAGCCATTTCCACTCTTTGGCGGACGGAAGAGAAAAATCTTTCCCTGGCGATATTGTCCGGCGAGCAGGGTGCGCGAGGCCTGGCGGCGTCGAAAATCGTGCAGAGTTCCGATGGTAACCAACCCGCAGGGCCTCATCTTTTCCGCATGTAGGATAATGAGATCGTGACTGGCGGATGGCAAAGCAAGTTGGCGCGAATTTCAGCAATGGACGGGCGAGAAGTACGGGTACGCGCTTGTCAGGAAATGCACAAACGGCGTGATTTATTGCTGCATAAACTGGGCATCCGGCAAGACCTGAGACGGACAACTTACAAATCTTCTGGTCGAGGCGGAAAATTCTTTTTTTCTGCCGCAGATGCCCGAACGAGAGCCGGGTTGCTGCAACAGAGCCTGCCGAGTGAGGTTACGGAAATTCTTCGCGAAGCGGACGATATTTGCGGCCACAAATTTCGGCTATTGGGATATGAAGGGCTCACTTTCAATCGGGAGTCGGTTGCCGGAGGAAGCGGCGAGATTGACTGGCATTTTGACGCGGTACATCAGAAGCGTGCCCCGCTCGTTCCCTGGTTCACGATTCCATTCTTGGATTTCTCCGTCGTTGGCGATCACAAAGTGACGTGGGAATTAAACCGGCATCAACATCTGGTAACACTCGCGAAAGCTGCGCTGCTAAGTGGTCAACCGGTCTACGTTAATGAATTGATCTCTCAATGGCGCAGTTGGATCCAAGCCAATTCTTACCCACTTGGCATCAACTGGGGAAGTTCGCTTGAGGTTGCCTTTCGCAGCCTATCCTGGATTTGGATCGATCAACTGCTTGCAGGTGCAGGTTGGGAGGGCGGAAAACATTCGGTTGCGGAGTTTCGGGCGGATTTAATTCCGGCACTCGCGTTCCAGGGGCGCTACATCGAGAAATATCTCTCCACTTATTTTTCTCCCAACACGCATCTTTTGGGCGAAGGGGTCGCGTTGTTTTTTCTCGGCACGCTATTTCCCGAGATGCCGCATGCGGCAGGGTGGAAGGAGACCGGCTGGGCGATCGTGCTTGATGCCGCTCGACGGCAGGTGCGCCCGGATGGCGTGTACTTCGAACAGTCGTTCCATTACCACGTGTACGCTTTGGATTTCTTTCTTCATGCCCGCCTTCTGGCGGAGCGCAACGCAATCGCAATCCCGTCGGCTTTTGACGCCACGCTGCAAAAGATGCTCGACGTTGTCGAAGCACAGGCCCAGGCTGGGGTCGCGGAAGGATTTGGCGATGACGATGGCGGCCGGCTCTTCAATCCGCGACGCAATCGCTCGGAGCAGTTGACTGATCCGCTGGCGCTGGGCGCTTTGATCTACGATCGCAACTCTGCGGTTGCGCAACTGACCGAAGAATCGATTTGGTTGTTTGGCGAGAAAATCGATCGATTGTCGACAAGACCCATCCGGTCGACCGTTCGGTCGCAAGTTTTTCCCGATGGCGGAGTTTACGTTCTGGCCGATTCGCAACCTTTCCCGCAAGTCATGACCGTCGATGCGGGTCCGCAAGGGGTTGGCCGATCGGGCCACGGACACGCCGATGCTCTGAGCGTTAGGCTGACCATGAACGGTCGACGTTGGCTGGTCGATTCCGGGAGCAACGTTTATATCGCGAAAGACAAGGCCGACCGCGATACTTTTCGCGGCACGGGGGCGCACAACACGCTGCGTGTGGACGGTCAGGATCAGGCGGTTGCGGATGAAGCGTTTTCGTGGACCCATATTCCGGCGCCAAGGGCGGAGACCTGGATTGTTGGCGAAACCTTTTCCTACTTCGTTGGCAGTCATAACGGTTACGAGAGACTCTCAGACCCGGTAACTCACAGCAGGCACGTTCTCACAATTGCGGGCGATCTGTGGCTTGTTCGCGACGTCGCGATTGGGGATGCGGAGCATCAGATAGAAATTCGCTGGCACTTCGCGCCTGACCTTGAGGTTCGATCCCTGGGGGATGGCCAAATCGACATTGCTCCAAAGTTGTCTTCGAGTGGACCGGTGTCCGATACGGCCTTAAGCCTTATTGTTCCTCACAATGGCTTGTGGAAGACAACCGCAGAAACCACGGGGACCGTCATATCGCCTGCCTACGGGGCGTTGCGAGCGGCGCCGTTGGTGAGGTCTGCATCGTCGGCACAGCTCCCAATCGAACTTGCGACCGTGTTGATTCCTCGACTGGTCTCTGGCAGCGAAAACCAAAACGCGCCCAGCCGCTCGCATCTCGCGCTAACCAGCATGCGGCAGGTGGAGGTGCAGGATTATGAACTCACGGACGCCGATGGCACTCATGGATTCTTTTTTGCCCTCGGGGAGAACCAGTGGAGTTCTGGCCCTTGGTCTTCCGACGCACAGCTTTTGTATTGCCGAATTGAGCACGAGAGGATCGTTCATCTGGTCGTAATCGGCGGAACTGAGGTGGCCTGGAAAGGACAATCTTTGATGAAGGCGCAATCGGCGTCGGATTTTTTTGAGTGGCGTGCGCGAGATGCCGTGATCCACCGGGGCAGTTTTTCTCTCACGGATTTATTTGAAGTTCTCACTGATCGCTCAGCATCCTCGAGTCCAAGGTCCATTCGGGACCTATCAAGCTTTGTGGAGAAGCATTAAATGTGCGGAATTGCAGGCATTCTTGAGTTCGGGCGCGACGCTCGCGCCGACGCCGCAGCGCTGCGCAACATGTGCGGCATTATCAGTCACCGCGGACCGGATGACGACGGGTTTTATACCGACAATGCGGTCGGAATCGGCATGCGCCGACTAAGTATTGTCGACGTAGCTGGTGGTCATCAGCCGATTTCGAACGAGGATGGCAACCTATGGATCGTGTTAAACGGCGAAATCTACAATCATCTTGAATTGCGCGAGCAACTGATCGCTCGCGGGCATCGATACAGCACGCACAGCGATACCGAAACCGTCATTCATCTTTTTGAAGAGTACGGTGCGGATTGCGTTCAACATCTGCGGGGCATGTTCGCATTCGCAATCTGGAATCGCACGACGCGCACATTGTTCATCGCGCGTGACCGGCTCGGAATTAAGCCGCTTTATTACAAACTAACGCCAGAGCGATTAATTTTCGGATCGGAGATCAAGGCCGTGCTTGCGCATGGCAGCACTCGCCCGGAGTTCAACCGATCGGCTTTGCCGGAATTCCTTGCCTTTGGATATCTCTCTGGTGAAGAAAGTTTTTACGACGGCATACGCAAATTGCTTCCCGGCCACACGATGACGGTTGGCCCGGATGGGACGCCACAAATCAAGCAGTATTGGGACCTGGGTACCGCCCGCACGCATGAATCTCGCGACGAGAATTATTACGTCAAGGCTTACCGCGAACTGCTGGAAGGCGCTGTCAAAAGTCACCTGATGAGCGACGTCCCTCTCGGCGTGTTTCTTAGCGGAGGCGTTGACTCAAGTGCGGTCGCAGCGCTGATGACTAAACTGCGACGCGAGCCGGTCGATACTTTTTCCGTCGGCTACACGGAACAAGCTTACAGCGAACTGCCTTTTGCTCAAACCGTATCGGAGCATATTCATTCTCGCCATCATGAAGTGCTGGTCAGCGAGCAGGATTTTTTTGGAGCACTGCCTCACTTGATCTGGCACGAAGACGAGCCGATTGTTTGGCCATCCAGCATTTCGCTTTATTTTGTGTCGAAACTCGCGCGCGAGCACGTCACAGTGGTGTTGACCGGGGAAGGCGCCGATGAAACGCTTGCGGGCTACACCCGCTACGCTTTCACGTTGAAAAACGCGGCGATGGATCGCGCCTATCGCAGCATAACTCCAAGCTTTCTGCGCCGCACTGTTCGAGATGCAGTGGCTTCTTCGCCATTGCTCGGAGCTACATTGCGGAGAAAACTGGAGCACACATTTATTGGCAAGGATGGAAACTCCTGGTCCTCATTTTATTTTGATAATTTTTTCTCGGCTTTTGATGAGCGCGAGCAGACCGGCTTACTGACTAAAGAGTTTGCTCACGAAGCTTCCCCCGCCACGGCTTACAAACACGTGCTGAAGTATTGGGAACAGTCGTCGGGCGAGATGTTGCAGCGCCTGCTCTACACCGACATTAAGACGTATCTCGTCGAACTATTGATGAAGCAGGACAACATGAGTATGGCGGCGTCGATTGAAAGCCGGGTTCCCTTTCTCGACCATGTGCTGGTGGAGTTCGCCTCTAGAATTCCGCGGGAAGTACAAATTCAAGGCCTGGCCGGAAAACGAATTCTAAAGAAGGCGGTAGAAGACCTGCTTCCGCACTCGATTCTTTATCGCCCGAAGCTAGGCTTCCCGACACCGTGGAGCGGCTGGCTGGCTGGCGAGCGACTCGGAAACATTCGCGGCATGCTGCTTGAACCACGAAGTTTGAATCGAGGATACTTCCGCCGTGAAGCAATCGAAAAGCTTTTCGACGACCACAAAGCCAAACACCGTGATAACTACGACCGCATCTGGCGCTTGCTCAATCTGGAAGTGTGGCACCGCGTGTGCCTTGAAGGCGAACAACACGACGAAGTGGGCGAGGCTGCAGGTAATCTTGCCGCGGTCCGTTAACCTCTATCGGCAATCATCACTCGCAAGATCAAGCTCTTTCCATGCTCGGCGGTAAAGTGACCGGCAACTGCTGCTATCCTCGTTAGCCTATGGTCAAGTTCCGCATCGCCGTATTCGCCGTTCTCTTAATTTCATTTTTGACTTCAAATTCCGCCATAGCCCAGCAGCCATTCCTTGACAGCAAGCAATGGACGGCGATCCGGGATGAATCAAATGGCGCCTCGGCTTACGAAAATCTTCGCTACATTACGACCTTGCATCGTGTGCCGGCGACGGCGGGCTTCGAGCTAGCATCACAGTTTATTCTTCAGCGCGCGAGTGAATATGGTTTGACCGATGTCCACAGCGAACAATTCGAGATCGATGGCAAGAAACAGTATGGATTGATGCGTTCTTACCTGGCTTGGAAGGTGGATGAAGCTCGGCTGTGGGAGGTGAGCCCCGATCATCTTTTGCTTGGGGACTGGCGCACCGACCCGATTCATCTGGCTGACTATAGTCATTCTGCCGAGATCGAAACGGCGTTGGTCGATGTGGGGAGCGGCACAGCCGACGCGGACTATACGGGCAAAGATGTGCGAGGAAAGATTGTGCTGGCTGATGGTGTGCTGGCTCGAGTGCAGCAGATCGCTATCAATGAACACGGCGCGGCTGGCATTGTCAGTGACATGCCCAATCAGACGACCGCTTGGTCGGGATTGGACCCGACGGTTGTCCGCTGGGGACATCTCGACGCTCGACAGCCCTCCGGTTTCGCATTCATGGTCTCGAAGCAAACGGCCGAGGCTCTGCGTTCTCGAATGCGCGATCACGTAAGAGTAATACTCGGTGCTCACGTGAAAGCGACCGTCGGTCCGGGGCATTGGACGGTTGTTTCCGCCACGATCCCGGGTACAGATGCGGCGAGCGGAGAAATTATTTACAGTTGCCACCTCGACCACGAGCGTCCAGGAGCTAACGATAACGGCAGTGGCTGCGTCACAATTCTTGAATCGGCGCGCATCTTGTCGCGCTTGATCACTTCAGGAAAACTGCCGCGTCCCAAACGCACGCTTCGCTTTATCTGGGGACCTGAGGTTGAGGGCACGATGGCGTTTCTTGCGACCCATCCCGAGATCATGGGAGGGTTGCGTGCCAACATCCACATGGATATGGTGGGCGGCGATCCTTATAAGAACAAGTCGGTTTTCCACGTTACGGCAACGCCGTGGTCATTGCCGAGTTTTGTTACTGATGTTGGGGCATCTTTTCTCGAGGCGATTCAGGCCGCGGCCACCGGTTACGCTGAAGGAGAACTCACGAGCGACGCGGGTATTGTGGAAAATCGAGCGGGAGGATCTGGAACACGCAACGATTTGATTGGCGATGTGACGCCGTATTCGAGCGGCAGCGATCACGATGACTTCGATTCCTCGAGCATTGCAGTTCCCTCGCTTTACCTTCGCGATTGGCCAGACATTTACATTCACACTGACCATGACACGCTCGATCAGATTGACGCCACCAAGTTACGCAGGGTGGCCCTGCTGGGCGCGGCTTCGGGATATGTGTACGCGATGGTCGATCGCGACCAACTCTCGTCTCTGCTTCCATTTCTAACAGCCCAAGCAGAAGCTCGCATCGCTCGCTCTTTCGGCGGTGCTCAACAGCTGGCGAGTGATCCCAAGGTCGAACCTGGCATCGCATGGTACAACTCGCGCAACTTCCTCAACGCGACACTTGAACGGGAAATTGAGACGGTACGTTCACTCGTCGATTTCGCTGGCGGATCGAACGAACAGGCGGCAGGGGGAATAAAAGCGCTGACCGATCACACATCCGCCTTGCAAGCCGCAATCGATGGCCGGGCGAAAGACCGTGGGGCGTCTGGACGAGCACCGACAGCACCGTGGGCGAAGTCAGAAGCGGCAAAGCGCGTTCCTGTTCGCATCGGAGAGTTTGGTCCACTCACATATCAGAACGATAATGTATTACTGGCCCGCCTCGGTAAAGAACGATATGCAAAGATTAAATTGGTTAACAGCGAAGCAACGCAACTACTCAATGTCCGCGACCAATCGGAGTTGTACGCGTATGAAATTGTTAATTTCGTGAACGGCAGGCGCTCGGTGGGTGAAATTCGCGACGCGGTTTCGGCGGAGTATGGCCCTCTCCCGGTTGATGTCGTTTCAGATTATCTCGACGCTTGCGCTGAGGCTCGCGTGATTCAATGGAAGTGAGATCGCGTCTCAACCGCGAGGACCATTGCCCAGCATGGTAGGGGATTACTAACAGTTCTCCAATGCGGCGCAATGGAACAGCCGCGTAAAACAGGGCACAGCTGCGTCACACTGCGACTGTGCGTCCGAGAGGCCAAGTTATGCTGTAGTTTGCGACTCGCTGCTCAGGACGGTTTGATACTCGCTGTACACACCTCTAAAGTCAGTGATCTCGTGATCCGCCTCAAAGTGCCAGACGCGAGTCGCAACTTCATCGATCAAATCTTCGTCGTGCGTAACCAGCAACACCGTGCCAGGATATCGCTGCAAAGAAATGTTGAGGGCGTTGATCGATTCCAGATCAAGGTGATTGGTGGGCTCGTCGAGCACCAGCAAGTTAGGCTTCAGCAACATCAGTTTGCAGAAAAGCAAGCGCGCGGCTTCGCCGCCTGAGAGAATTTCCGTGCGCTTGTCGGCATCATCACGCGGAAACAGCATTTGCCCCAGAATGCCGCGAATTTCTTCCGTGGACGCTGCAGGATCCCACTGATGCAACCACTCCAAAACTTTCATGCCGGGCTCGATGAGAGCTTTGTGATCCTGCGCGAAATATCCGATGGCAGATTCGTGACCCCAGATAACCTTGCCACTGTCGAGAAAGGGCCCACCGTAGCCGCTGGTTTTGCGCAGCTCGGCTTCTGACGTAGTCGGAGAATTAGCGAGCAGCGCATTTACCAAGGTAGTTTTGCCGGATCCGTTACGGCCCATCAAGGCTATTTTTTCGCCACGAATAACACTGGCCGTGAAATCAGAAACGACTTTGACGTCTCCGTACGACTTGCTCAACCCTTCAATCTCGAGGACATGTTTACCTGAAGGACGTTTCTGGTCGAACTTTAGATAGGGCCTCTGAATGTTGGAGCGCGCGAGTTCTGTCACCTGCAAGCGCTCAACTTCCTTGCGCCGCGATTGCACCTGGCTGGAACGCGTTCCAGCGGAGAAGCGGGCGATGAATTCGTTTAGCTGCGAAATCTTCTTTTCGCGCTGGGCGTTCTGCGATTCGATTTGCGAGCGAATCTGCGTTTTCGCAACGACCATGTCGTCGTAGGTTCCGGTATAGGTAATGATGGTTTGGTAATCGATGTCGGCGATGTGCGTGCAGATGCCATTCAAAAAATGACGATCGTGCGAGATTACGATAAGGACGCCCTCATATTGATTGAGAAAACTCTTCAGCCAATGAATGGAATCAAGATCGAGGTTGTTTGTCGGTTCGTCGAGCAGTAGCGCCTGGGGATGCCCGAAGAGGGCCTGCGCCAAGAGCACCCGCACTTTCTGTCCGCCCGGAAGCTCTGACATTTTGCGCTCGTGCTGCTCGTCTGGAATATCAAGACCCTGGAGCAAAATGGCTGCGTCGCTCTCAGCGGTATAGCCGTCTTCTTCACCGACGATGCCTTCGAGTTCACCGAGCTTCATGCCGTCGGAATCGGTCATTTCGGCCTTTGCGTAAATCAGTTCGCGCTCTTCAAGGGCGGCCCACAGGCGGCGATTTCCCATGATCACGGCATCGATCACGCGATACTGATCGAAAGCAAATTGGTCCTGACTCAATACACCGAGCTTCCGCGGGCGAACAACAGTCCCCTTCTGAGGGTCAAGTTCACCGGTCAGAAGTTTCATGAACGTGGATTTTCCGGCGCCATTCGGCCCGGTGAGACCATAGCGCTTCCCCGGAATGAATCCGGTAGAAACCTCGTCAAATAAAATTTTGGCGCCGTAGCGCATGGACACATTGCTGACTGAGATCATGGCTGATAAGGGAACTGCGGGAATCGATCCAATGGAAGAGAACGCAGCTACTGTAATAAGAATATCATGACGCGCCGAAGGTACTGCTGGTCGGGCACAGCGTGGCCATCTCGAAACGGTTTCACCAAAACGCAACCCTGTCCAAAGGCAGCGCCGTACAGCCGCTCAATCCATGTTAGCCTAGCCAGCGTAATGAGCGAAAAGAAGCCGCCGACTCCAAATCTTCAGGCGATTGCGCGACAAGTCATGCAGGCACGCGGGTTTCAACCTAATTTTCCGCCCGAAACGCAGCAGCAAATGGCGGAAATCAAGGCCCATCCCCCGCAACTTACTGCGTCGAGCAACGTAAAAGACTTGCGTAACCTGCTCTGGTCGTCCATCGATAACGATACATCCAAAGACCTCGACCAGATCGAAATTGCGGAACGCATGCCGAACGGCGACGTGAAGATCATGATCGGCATCGCGGACGTGGACGCCTTCGTGCAGAAAGGTACGCCCATCGACCAGCACGCGGCGCGGGAGACGACCAGCGTGTACACGGGGGTCGCTATTTTCCCGATGTTGCCGAACGAGCTTTCGACGGGAGCGTCTTCCCTGCTTCCCGAGGTCGATCGGCCCGCGGTTGTAACGGAAATGGTGGTCAACAGCAGCGGTACGTTGACTTCAAGCAATGTTTATAGGGCGATCGTTCGCAACAAGGCGCAGCTTACCTATAATGCAGTCGGAGCGTGGCTCGAGGGCACATCCCCGGCTCCGCCGAAGGTTGCGGCATCCGCGGAGTTGCAGCAGCAACTCAAACTGCAGGATGAGGTTGCGCAAGCATTGAGGAAGCTCCGCTACGAAAACGGAGCGTTGAATATTGACACCAACGAAGTGGTCCCACTGGTGATACACGATGAGGTCATGGACGTCACCGCGGTTGCGAAGAATCACGCAACGGAGTTGATCGAAGACTTCATGGTTGCGGCGAACGGCGTGGTAGCTCGGCTGCTTGAGAAAGTTTCATCGCTTCGGCGAATCGTAAGGACTCCTGAGCATTGGGACGGCCTTGTTCGCCTGGCGGCGGGACAAGGAGAAAATTTGCCGCCCGACCCCGATTCGAAAGCTCTCAATAATTTTTTGCTCAAGCGCAAAGCTGCGGATCCAGATCATTTCGCGGACCTTTCGCTAGCCGTAATCAAATTGATTGGCCCGGGCATTTATGTAATTGAGCGTCCGGGTGAGCCTGCGCAGGGACACTTCGGGCTGGCAGTGCAGGATTACACGCACTCGACTGCTCCTAACCGCCGCTTCGCCGATGTCGTCACACAACGGCTAATCAAATCGTTGCTTGATGGGAAGCCCAATCCCTATTCGGACGAAGAACTGACTGCCATCGCAGCAAATTGCACCGCGAAAGGCGATGCAGCGCGCAAGGTCGAGCGGGATATGTCAAAACGCTTGTCAGCAATCGCGATGAGCCATCGAGTTGGAGAAACCTTCGACGCGATAGTCACCGGAGTCAGTCCGAAAGGAACGTTCGTTCGAGTCATGCAGCCGCACATCGACGGACTGCTTGCCGAAGGAGGAGAAGGTCTGCAAGTTGGCGATAAGTTGCGGGCGAAGTTGGTACGCACGGACGTGCAGCGTGGGTTTATAGATTTTGTTAAGGGGTAGAGTTTTTGAGAGCGGCTCTTACCATTTTTGATCGACTTGAACCAAGGGGCTCAAAGTTTTACATTAGCGAAGATTCTAGCCGTTCTTTTTTTCCAGTTCAGCCCAGCGCGCGTAGAGCAGGTCGAGTTGCTCTTGCGCTGTTTCCATCGCGGCCTGCGCAGTTACCAGACGTGAGGCATCGGTGGCGTTGGCTGGATCTTCCAATTCCTCTCGTTTCGCCTGCACCAAGGCTTCGGCTTCCTCAACTCGCCGCTCGATGGCCGCGTATTCTCGCGCTTCGAGATAGGAGAGCTTCTTTTTTGCGGTTGCCCGGGGAGCAGAAGATCCTCCGCTACCATTCGAGGGGAGCCCCCCCGATTTCGCGACCTCAACCTTCGAGCGCTGAACCTGCCACGCCTCCCACTGACCGTAGTCAGCGAATGAATCCGCTCCACCTTTTCCATTGAGGCCCATAACAATGCTGGATACGCGGTCGAGCATGTAGCGATCATGCGTCACGAGAACCAGGGACCCGGGAAAATCTATGAGGCTTTCTTCCAGAATCTCGAGCGTAGGGATATCGAGGTCGTTGGTGGGCTCATCGAGCAGCAAGATGTCGGCGGGCTGCAGCATGAGTTGAGCGATAAGAACGCGGGCCCGCTCGCCTCCAGAAAGGCGGCCGATAGGCTGGTTTAGTTGCTCACTCGTAAAAAGGAATCGCGCAGCCCATCCGGCAACATGAATCTCGGTGCCGCGGAAAACAACCGAGTCGCCGTCGGGAGCAAGCGCGCGGCGCAACGTTACATCGGGGTCAAGCGTCCTGGTTTGGTCGAAGTAGACGATTCGGAGCCAATCCGCGCTGCGGATTTGCCCGACTGTTGGGGCTAGTTCGCCTTGCAGAAGGCGCAGCAGAGTGGTCTTGCCGCTGCCATTCGGACCGACGAGGCCGACACGCATTCCCGCAGTCAGAATAAAATTCAGGCCTTCGAAAAGAGTTCGACCTCCTAATGTGCAGCTCACATCCTGGAGTTCAATCAGTCGTTTCGTCTTGCGATCGGTGGCAGAGAAATCAATTTGCGTGCTGGTGCTGCGCGTTCTTGAATTGAGGTCAGCCAGGTCTGCCATCAGCTCGCCAGCTTTGCTGATACGCGCCTTCGACTTTCGCGTGCGTGCTTTCGCGCCGCGCCGCAGCCACTCTATCTCGCCGTGGACAAGGTTCTCAAGCGCTTCCTGCCGCCTCGCCTGCGCGTGCAGAAATTGCTCCTTTCTTTCAAGAAACGTGCTGTAGTTACCGCGTACTCGTAACGAGCCATCGGGATAAATTTTGTTAAGCTCAACCATGTCGGTGGTGACGTTTTCTAGAAAGTAGCGGTCGTGGCTGACGATTACGCTTGCGAACGCAGCGCCCTCCAGAAGTTCTTCAAGCCAGGTAATTCCCAGTAAATCAAGGTGATTTGTGGGCTCGTCGAGCAAAAGTATGTCCGGATGCTGCACCAGCGCTTCGACGATCGCGAGCCTCTTCTGCCATCCGCCGGAGAGGTGATTCGCCTCCACATCCAGGTTTTCGAAGCCGGCGCGGCCGAGATTTTCGGCGAAGCGCCCCCCGCGCTCGGTACCTGATACGCCACAGCGATCGAGCGCCGTATCGATCACCGAGCGAATTGTCGCGCCGCGCGGAAAAAGAGAATCCTGTTCTACGGCTGCCAACCGTGTACGTTTTCGGAACGACACCTCGCCGCTATCGGGGTTCGCTTCACCCGCGAGAATTTTCAGCAGGGTTGACTTCCCTGATCCGTTGGGACCGATCAGTCCGATGCGGTCTCCGTCAGAAATCGTGAAGGAGACATTTTGGAACAACGGATTGGCGCCGAATGATTTTGTGATCTGTTGCGCGTTAACAATTGGGGGCAATGAGCTGCGGTCTCCTCGAATATTGTGTCTATCTGAGAATATCAGTTGCGGCGAGGGGCTTGGCTGGGGTGAATCTTATCCGAGAAGGTTTTGCTTTAGATCCTGGGCGGCTTGGGCAACGCTCTCGGGCTTTCCGAGGTCACGCCAATAATAATCGCCTGCGCGGAACGCCATAATCTTCTCGCCTTCTGCGGCGAGCCGTAGATAAGAGGTCACGATGGAGAAGGCCGACTCTTCCGTCAACATCGGAAGCAGTCGAGGAGAAATAATGTGGATTCCGGAAAAAGCCAACTCGTGCGCGAATTGTTTACCGGCGATCAATTCAGGCTCCCTGTTCGACGTGTGCCGTCCGCACAACTCGAGCTGCTGATCGAAAAGCAAATAACGAGAGGTTTTGCGATCCTGCACGGCAAGAGTAGCGAGCGCCTGATGCTTTTTGTGCGCGGCGATCATGCGTCCAAGATCGATGTTGCTTAGCACATCGACATTGTGGAGGATGAAGGGCTGATCGTTAGCAGTAGCGTGACCAGCAGTAGCGTCCTCAAAAAAGTGGCGCGCCTTTTTTAGCCCCCCGCCCGTATCGAGGAGCGTATCTTCAAGCGATACTTCAACCCTTATCCCGAAGCTATTGTGAGAGCGCAGATACTCGACGATCATCTCCGCGAAGTGAAACGCATTCACGATCACTTCGTTCACCCCCGCCTGGATCAGGTGGCGGATGGTAATTTCAAGCATGGTTCGCCCGTCGATCTCGACCAAAGCCTTTGGGCGTTTGTCGGTGAGAGGGCGCAGGCGCGTGCCGAGACCTGCGGCAAGAATCATCGCCTTCATTCGTTGCTTGCCTTGGGGTTCAGTTGCGACTGCTCGCGATGCAATACGACAACTCGCAATCCAGACTTCGAGCGAAGATGGTCGCCAAGTTTTTCGGCCAGATAAACGGAGCGGTGCTGGCCCCCTGTACAGCCGAAACAAACCATCAGATGTTTGAAGCCACGGCTTTGGTAAACGCTCACACTTTCATCAACCAGCGATTTTGCGCTGTCAAAAAACTTGTGGACACTCTCCTCACGATTCAGATAGTCGATAACGCCCACGTCTTTGCCGGTCGAGGACTTGAATCGTTCCTCGCGGCCAGGGTTTGGCAAACTTCGAGCATCGAAGACGAACCCCCCACCGTTTCCTGACTCATCCTGCGGCAGGCCTTTGTGAAATGAAAAACTAAGGATTCGAACCGTCAGCAATTGTGTCTTTGCCGATTCCGTTCCCAGACTCTGCAATTTTTCGGAGGCGACAATTCCTTTGAAAGCCTCCATCAGAGATGGCATGGCGATGGGAAGCTGAACGTTGCTTAACAGCCATCGCAGATTTTTTAGGGCAAATGGGACGCTTTGAAGAAAGTGCGCTTTTCGTTCGTAGAAACCGCGAAAGCCATAGGCTCCGAGGGCTTGCATGATACGCACGTAAACGTACGCATAGTAGAACTTCATGAACTGTTCGCGATCAAGATCGATGTGGGTCGCCAAGCCTGCGAGATAGTGATCAAGCAATTGCTGGCGCAACTCCGGCGGCAGGTCGGCCTTGGCATCGTAGAGAAGCGAGGCAATGTCATACTGCAAAGCGCCCTTACGGCCGCCTTGGTAATCGAGGAAAAAAGGCTCGCCATCTCGCAGCATGACGTTGCGGGATTGAAAATCGCGATAAAGAAAATAATCGCGATCTGCACTCAATAAAAACTTGGTCAGGCGACTAAAATCACGCTCAAGAGTTTGCTCGTTGAAAGGAATTCCGGCCAGGCGCAAAAAATAATATTTGAAGTAATTCAGATCCCACGAGATCGACTGGCGGTCAAAACTAGCTCGCGGATAGCAGACCTTGTAGTTCAGATCCCGGCCCGCCTCCACCTGAAAGCGCGGCAGGATTTCGACAACCTTGCGATACGCTTCGACTGCTTCGGCGGTAATCGACGATTGGTTGCGGTGATTGGAAAGAAATTCGAATAGGGTCGTGCCTCCAAAATCTTCTTCAAGATAGGCGCCGTGTTTTAAGTCTTCACAGTAGATTTCGGGTACGGGTAACCCGTGCTTGCGGAAATGGCGAGAGAATTCGAGGAAGGCGACGTTCTCTTCGCGTACGTCGTAGAGAATTCCGATTGCGCTCAGCTTGTTGTTGGATAAGCGAATAATCTTACGGCCGGAACCTCCAAGTTCGCCGTGCAGAGGCTCGACAAGCGCGGCGCGTACGCGAAAATGTTGCTCAAAAAGTTTTTGGAGAACTTCCATGAATGAGAAGATATTGGTTCAGCTTATCGTCCATAAAGATAACATTGAATATGGTGAATCAAAGGTAACGGCTACGGTTATGACCGCGACCGCGGGAGCCTGGAGTCGAGAACATCTTTCAGCAGCGTTTGGACATCGTCGGCGGAGAGGGTATCGAGTTGAGCTAGTAGCGCCTCTCGGCTGACATTCGGGGCTGGTCGTGGCCTGCGCTCGAGCGCCGGGGTTCGCGATTTTATCCCGGTGGCCTGCGCTTTTTCTACTTCGACTCCTAGCCCCGCGATCGTCGGCTCCTCAAACATCGTCCGCACGCCTAGTTCCACATCAAATTCCCTGCGTATCCTC
>JANYKL010000102.1 GCA_025361625.1 Acidobacteriaceae bacterium | reverse complement strand
AAAGATGAAGTGCGGCGCATCGGTCGAGATCTCGGTATGCCAGAAGAAATTCTGCAGCGGCAGCCCTTTCCGGGTCCCGGCCTCGCTGTACGCATTCTCGGCGAAGTCACCAAAGAACGCGCTGACCTGCTGCGCGAATGTGATGACATCGTTGTCGGCGAGATTAAGACGGCTGGCCTCTACCAGAAAATCTGGCAATCTTTTGCCGTGCTGTTGCCAGTGAAGTCCGTCGGAGTGATGGGCGACCAGCGCACTTACGCTTATACCTGCGCTGTCCGCGCCGTGCACTCTGAAGATGGGATGACCGCCGACTGGGTTCCGCTGCCGTATGAAGTGCTGAAAACAATTTCTAATCGGATCGTAAATGAAGTGCGAGGTGTGAACCGCGTCGTCTACGACATTACCTCCAAACCGCCGGGGACAATTGAATGGGAGTAAACCGTAAGAAAGAATAAGATTGCAGGCCTCAATCCCTCTGATCGCTTTCCTATTTTTTCTAGCATTGTTTGCTGCTGCAGTGTTCTTTGCTGCCGTGGCTTTTGATGGTTCATGTGTATAAGGGTAAGAATTCGACTTCCGGGCCCCGAGCGCGCTGATTGCTCACTTCGCGCTCGACGCACTACCATATCCCCATGTCCGTAGAGACTGAAGTTCAGCAATCCGCATACACCCGGGTCCGCGCTCCACGCGGCACGACGCTTTCCTGCAAAGGCTGGCAGCAGGAGGCCGCGATGCGCATGCTGATGAACAACCTCGACGAAGAAGTCGCCGAGCGTCCGCAAGATTTGGTTGTGTATGGGGGGACGGGCAAAGCAGCGCGTAATTGGAGTTGCTATCACGCGATCGTGAATTCGTTGAAGCGTCTTGAGAATGATGAGACCTTGCTCGTGCAGTCGGGCAAGCCCGTTGGAGTTTTCAAGACGCACGAGTACGCACCTCGCGTCCTGATTGCCAATTCGAATCTCGTGGGCCATTTTTCTAATTGGGAGAAGTTCAATGAACTCGAACGCGCCGGCCTAATGATGTACGGGCAGATGACAGCGGGCTCGTGGATTTACATTGGCTCGCAAGGCATCGTTCAAGGGACTTATGAGACTTTCAACGCCGCGGGCGACAAGCACTTCGGCGGAGACCTCAGCGGGAAGTTGATTGTCTCAGGCGGCATGGGCGGAATGGGCGGAGCGCAGCCTCTGGCGGCTACCATGACCGGCGCAGCCTTTCTCGGAATCGATGTCGATCCGGAGCGCATCAAGAAGCGGCTCAAGACCGGCTACTGCGATTTCCTTGTCACAACGCTCGATGAGGCCCTGCGCATTCTCAAGAACGCCGTCCGCAAAAAAGAAAACGTCTCGGTTGGATTGGTCGGTAATTGCGCTGACGTCATTCCGGAACTCGCCGAACGCGGTGTCGTCCCCGACATTCTTACCGATCAAACCTCGGCGCACGATCCGCTGAACGGATATGTTCCGAACGGCATGACACTCGAAGCAGCGCTTGCCTTGCGCCAGCGGGACCCGAAGGCGTATCAGGAACGCTCGCTCGACGCGATGGCGAAGCACGTTGAGGGGATGTTGCAGTTGCAGAAAATGGGGTCGGTCACCTTCGATTACGGCAACAACATCCGCACATTTGCGTATCAGCGCGGGGTGAAGGATGCCTACCATTTTCCCGGCTTTGTCCCGGCTTATATCCGTCCACTATTTTGCGAAGGCCGGGGGCCATTCCGCTGGGTCGCGCTCTCGGGCGAACCTTCTGACATCGCGATCACCGATGATCTCGTTCTAGAATTGTTTCCCGAGAATCGCAGCCTTCGCCGCTGGATTGAACTGGCGCGAAAGCGGATTAAGTTTCAAGGTCTGCCGGCGCGAATTTGTTGGCTGGGATATGGTGAGCGGGCGCGATTCGGGCTGGCGATCAATGACCTTGTAAAAAAAGGGACAATCAAAGCTCCCATCGTGATCGGTCGCGATCATCTCGATTGCGGTTCGGTTGCATCTCCATTCCGCGAAACCGAGAGCATGAAAGACGGTTCAGACGCGATCGCCGATTGGCCCCTGCTGAATGCTCTGGTCAACACCGCCGCCGGAGCCTCATGGGTTTCTATCCACAACGGCGGAGGAGTTGGCATCGGATACTCCCTTCACGCTGGCCAAGTAACGGTTGCCGACGGCAGCGACATGATGGCAAAGCGCATCGAACGTGTGCTGACCACCGATCCCGGCATGGGGGTGATCCGTCATGTGGACGCGGGATATGACGAAGCCAAAGAATTTGCGGCCAAGTGTGATGTAAAGGTGCCGATGGATTGGGCTCCAGACAAATAAGCTGCCGAAAAATATGTCTCTTTATTTGATTCGCCTTCCGCTCTGCTAATCTACCCCCTTGGCTGCACGTCTCAAACTCAGCGTCCCTGGGCCACGCCCTTTGCTGTTAGTGAACATCGCCCAACTTCTCTCTCTACGTTCAGCATGCGCCGGACCGCGACGTGGCAAATCCCTCTCTGACTTAGGCATCGTGCGGGATGCAGCGGTGCTGTGCGTAGGCGGCAGAATCGCTTCAGTGGGCACAACAAAAGACGCGATGAAAGATGTGTGGATCAAGAAAAACAAAAAACACGTCAGTGAGATCGATTGCGCCGGGCGCGTAGTGGTTCCCGGGTTTGTGGACTCGCACACGCATCCAGCCTTTATGAATCCTCGCCTGGTTGATTTTGAAAAACGAATTGCCGGCGCGACCTACGAAGAAATTGCCGAGGCCGGAGGAGGTATTCGATCGAGCATCAGCGGCGTCCGCACCGCCTCGAAAAACGCATTAACGGAGATGATCTACGCCTCGTTGCGGCAAATGGGTCGCCACGGCACGACCACGGTCGAAGCAAAATCAGGCTACGGTCTCAGTTTCGAGTCTGAAATAAAGTCGTTAGATGCGATTCGAGCTGCGGCACACCGCTGGCCGGGCTCGGTGGCGCCCACCTTTCTGGGCGCGCACGTCGTTCCGGTAGAGTATCGAGGACGGTCCAATCAGTACGTTGATTTGATCTGCAACGAGATGATCCCAGCCGTCGCAAAAAACAACCTCGCGAAATTCGTCGACGTATTTTGTGATCGCGGAGCCTTTAGTCCGGAAGATACGGAGCGAATATTTGCAGCAGCCATCAAAAACAATCTGGCAGTCCGCGCACACCTTGGTCAGTTGACCGAGACGCGTTTAGCGCCTCTTCTTCGTTTCCGCCCTTCATCGCTTGATCACATGGATCACGTAAACGACGCAGACCTGCGCCCTCTCGCTGAGAGCGACACGGTCGCAACTTTCGTACCCGGAGCGAATTATTTTTTAGCAACGGAACGATATCCGAATGCTCGCCACTTGATCGAATCGGGGGTCGCTGTCGCGCTAGCGACCGACTTCAATCCGGGCTCCTCCCCGATGCTGAGCATGCCGATGGCGATGTCGCTCGCCTGCACTCACATGAAAATGACACCCGCCGAGGCGATTGTGGCCTCCACCATTAACGGGGCGTGGGCGCTCCAGGTCGCCGACCGTAAAGGCAGCATCGAGCCGGGTAAAGATGCTGACCTTGCCGTTTTCGATGCCGCTGATTATCGCGAGATCCCGTACTGGTTCGGGGTCAATCGTTGTTCGTTCACGATCATGAACGGAGAACTCTCGAACCCGGCACCGGATGAGCAGTGGCACTGAACCGGCTCGAATTTTGAGCGAGCGCCGTAAGTTGTTATAATTCGGAAGTTCTGCACCAGTCCCAGCGCGTCGATTGTCTCGCATCCCGGCATCCCGACCAGTGAAAGCGCACTGTGCAACCTCAAGCAGCATTATGTCGAGCCTTGAAGCGTGAGGAAGCATGGTCGGATGCAAGACGTGGCCAGGTAGCTCAGGTGGTAGAGCGCAGCCCTGAAAAGGCTGGCGTCGGCGGTTCAACTCCGTCCCTGGCCACCATCTTTTCAATACGTTAGCCATCCCCGTCATTTCCCCTTAATATGGGTTGCAACCCACAATAACCAAAAAGTCGTGGGTTCGAGGCTACATCGTCCGCCAGTTCGCGGGTTTTGCAGCCGCCAGCGCAACCTTCGAGTCTTCCGCCAGCAGTTGCTCCATCACCCATCC
>JANYKL010000084.1 GCA_025361625.1 Acidobacteriaceae bacterium | reverse complement strand
GACAATAGCGGGCGAACCGGCGGCGAGCCCGGCGATACCCACCCCTTCCAAAGCGCGAATCATGAGCCAATCTTTCTTCGGGATGGTACAAGGTGGGGGAGTCGCCTTTCCTCCTCCTCGGTCGTCCGGCGATCTTGAAATGGACGATCTTGAAATGATCCATTAGCCCCAAGAAACTTCTTGGCAGCTAATTCTCGTACGAGCTCGATCTTATCGCGGATCGCCCCCTGAAGCTCCCGAAGCACAGGCTCCACTTCCTCGTCAGGAGTCGTAGTCGCTCGAATCGACAATTCACGGATGCGGTCATCCACGCGGCGGGAGGGCACATAACTATTAACTCCATTCGGTATCCTCCATGTCCATCAGGGTTTTATTGTATTGAGGCTATTTGATTTGGCCGCGTCCTATCATTCAAAATTCCTCCCCCAATGTCGCAGGCCTCATGGTCGCAATGAAGATGCTGTGAAAACCCTGAAAGCTTAGACCTTGAAGGTTAGACAAAGTGTAGACTGCAGATCATCGCAACGAGGCGAAAGAAATGTCAATGGAAGGCAATTGCAAGTTTTTCCGGCCAGTCTGCTTTTTTTTGCTGCTGCCGGGAGTTCTGTTCGGGCAGAAGACCGCAACTGGAAAGGGTTCACGCGAAACCGCGCAGGTAAATACGATTGGCATTTCAGTTGACCGTGCCGACGGGAGTTACACAATCTTCGAACCAGTTTCGAAAAAGCCGATTTTGCATTCCCTGGTAGCGGCGGAAGTTGATCATCGTTGGGTAAAGTCCGGTGATTATCCGCGACACTCCGTCTCGGTTGAGCCTGGATCACCCGTTAAAATCACCGTTTTTAACAGCGGGCTTGCGGGAAAACCCGATCTCGTCTATTTCCTTGAACTGCATGGCAATCCTGATTTCGCATCTATAACCGCCACAGTTCGAAATAGTGGTTCGAAGGCGGTTGAGGTTCAAACGCTCCGCACCGTGGAGACGGTCGCTCCTGTCGGCGTCAGCCTCGGTGCGGCTGATGCCTCTGATCGCGTGCTCTCCGATAGCTTTAGTGAAGACCGCCCTGGCATCACCATTCACGATCTCGCTGACGCTAAGAATGGAATCCATCGCGCCGTTGGCAGCCAGTTAATTTATAACCGTGACTCGAAGCGGAGTCTTTTTCTGGGTGCGCTCACCTCCAACAAATTTCTTACGATCCTCCGCCTCCACATGAATAGCGACCACATTGCTTCGTACGAAGTCGATTCGACCGGCACGACCGAGCTCGAAAAAGAGAATTCACTCGAGAAATCCTCACCCGAAGACCAGATCGAATTGAGCTTGCCGGTTGCGCCCGGAGCGGAACTCTCTTCTGAACGGTTGTTGATCAGCACTGGAACCGACTATCACCAGCAATTGGCAACCTACGGTGGCCTTATTCGCGAGCTGCACCACGCTCGCGTAAATGCGCCGAGCTTTGCGGGCTGGTGGAGTTGGACGGCCTATTACTTCGGCTTGAACCAGGATACTGCTTTGACCAACGCGAACTGGCTTGCGGAGAACCTGAAAAGTATCGGCTTTAACTTCTTCCACATTGATGAGGGGTATCAGTATGCTCGCGGCGAGTATGCGACCCCCGACGCCAACCTGTTCCCAAACGGTATGAACGCTGTGGCAGGCAAGATTCGCGCGCTTGGCCTCGTCCCAGGAGTGTGGACTGCTCCCTTCGAAGTCTCCGAGCGATCCTGGGTATACGAGAACCACAAGGACTGGCTGGTGCACAATGCCGCCGGGCAGCCGATACACGCAGGCTGGGTCATTGGAGAGGATCCCCCACTAGATGCGCTTTATGTTCTCGACTGCACTCAACCCGGCGCCCAAGATTATCTTCGGAAAACTTATACGTCTCTGACACGGGAATGGGGTTTCCGCTACATCAAGCTGGATTTTATGGATGACACCGCAATTGAGGGCATTTACTACAGGCCGAATACGACCGCTCTCGAGGCACAACGCATCGGCTTGCAGGTGATTCGCGACACCGTTGGCGATAACGTTCTACTCGATAAAGACGGCAGCCCGATGCTAAATCCAGTAGGCATTGTCGACACCGGCCGTACTTCGGTCGATACCGGTCATACGTTCGAGGCCAGCAGGGAAGCGGCTCCGGGCATTGCTGCCCGATACTACATGAATCGCAATTTCTATGTCTCTGACCCCGATGCTTTTACAGTTTCGCGGCAAATCGTCTCCGAGCAGGAGTGGCATGGGGGCAAGCGTCCGCTCACGCTCGACGAAGCCAAAGTTTCCATTGCTTTGGCCGCCATCGCCGGAGGAATGTACGAAATTGGAGATGATCTACCCACCCTGGGCGCCGATCCGGACCGAGTAGCTCTGGTGAAAAATCAAGACCTTCTGAACATGTCGCGTCTGGGCCGGGCATCCGTGCCACTTGATCTGATGAGCTACACGCAGCAAGACGGCATGCCCAGCATCTTCCTCTTGAAAGAGAGCAAGCGCCAGGCAATTTTGACAGTTTTCAACTGGACGGAGAAACCAACCGAACACAGCTTCGATCTGGCGGGCACCTTAGGATTACCCTTACACGGCCATACCCAGGTACTGGACGTGTTCGGTTCTGATGTCGCGCGCGAAAACCTGGATACACTCGCGTTCCAGTTACCACCGCATTCCGTGAAGGTGCTGAAGATCGTTGATACGTCCATCGTGAGGGCGGCGCCCACAGTAACTCTGCACGGTGCAGAAGAGATCGAAGTCGGTAAGGCAACTCAATTCTCCGCAGAGACAGATCGGGCCGGGGTACCGGTGGTGAAATATCACTGGGATTTTGGCGATGGGACCGTGGCCGACGCCGCCGTGGTAAACCACGCATATACCCATGCAGGTCAGTTCACAACGCACTTGCTTGCGGAAGGTCTTGATGGATTGCCCTTTGAAAAATCAGTATCCATCAAAGTAACCGGGGAGGTGAACACTCGCTTCGCGCCTTCGACCAAGAAACGTTATCAGGAGAAACAATGAGTGCAGACTGATCCTGCAATTCGAAAATCTGCCAGTTCCGTCAACAAAGGTGAGTCTGCCGATGATGCAAGCGCCACGCTTTATTTTGCTTGTGATTTGCGGAAGAGCATTGTGGAAGACGATGGGATTAAGCTGGTTTCGAGTGCGTGCGAAACTAAACCAGAGTTACTTCAATCCCGGACTTCTTTAAAATATTTAAGTCCGCTTTAGGAGCATCGCGATCAGTAATTACGGCTTGAATTGCGGATGGAGGCGCAATCAGAGATAAGCTACGCCGTCCGAATTTAGTGGAATCGCATACCGCAACGGTCTGCTTCGAACTTTCCATCATCGCCTGGTTTACTTTCGCTTCCAGCACGTTTGGAGTACTAAGACCGTGATGGACATCGAAGCCATCCACTCCCAGAAATAGAATGTCGGCATTGAGACGCTGCAACGTTTCCTCTGCGATTGGTCCTACCAGCGAGAAAGAGTTTTTTCGCAATGTACCGCCCGTCAAAATGACTTCGATAGAAGTACCAGATAACTCCACTGCGATATTCACCGCATTAGTAATGATCGTAAGATTTTGAAAGTGTCGAAGAGAACGTGCTATGGCAGTGGTAGTAGTGCCAGAGTCCAGAATAAGCACCTGACCTTCTTTCACCATGCGAGCGGCAGCCATGGCGATCTTTTGCTTGATTCTGCGGTGGAGTTTCTCTTTCTCCAGCAAGGTGGGATCTTCCAGCGCACCTTGCTGCATGGGGAGTGCGCCTCCGTGCGTCCTGTGAATTCTTCCATGCGCCTGCAAAATATCGAGGTCTTTACGAATCGTCACCTGAGAGGTGTCGAATTCTTTCGCAAGGTCGCCGACCAGGACGCGGCCATCCCGGCTCAGAGTTTCAAGAATAGCCCTTCGGCGTTCTTCATTTAACACAAGTTATCTCGGAGTCAGATCGATACTTAGCTCGAGGTGCCAGACACCAGTCGTGACGTATTGCTTTATCGTTGTATCCCGGCCAACTTGCTTTTGTCTAGTAGAAATCAAAATGCCTGCGAGAGGGTTGACAGGGTTTCGATCAGAAAGTAAAAGTATGCATACGCAAGGAAGCGAAACAGAGGGAAAAGCCTCACCGGAGCGGCGCAAGTACCGGAGCTTCCGGCAGGTTTCACCGCTTTTGCTATAGGACGGGAAGGGAAACCACGTTCCGTCATGTCCAAACCCAACTTTCCGAATGTAAAAACAGTTTTAATCCGCCGGAATAGCTTTGACCTCAGAGAAGCGGCTCGCGGTATCGAGTATCGCCAATTGAGACGCTACCGGTGCTGATTGATGGACTCACAAAATCGAAGCGCTCCAGAGGGCTGCACAAGATGAGACTTATTCGGCCGTTAATCTTCTTATGGTTCTTTTTAAAAGTGGCGTTTCTCGTCATGCCCGCAAACGCTGCCGAGTCCCCCAACATTGTTGAGATCAACCGTGGCTGGCAAATGACTTCGGCCAGCGCTGTCACCGATGACTTGGCACCATCGCAGCCCGGTTATGACACTTCCAAGTGGTACCCGATTCAACGCATGCCGGCCACCGTGCTGCAGGTCTTGGAAGACAACGGGGTTTATCCAGAGCTTTATTTCGGAATGAACCTAGCGAAACCTGGCGATCTCTGGAAGCAAGACTGGTGGTACCGCACCACTTTTACAGCGCCCGCCGGACACGAAGTTTACTCGCTTATTTTTGAAGGGATCAATTACCGGGCAGACTTGTGGGTTAATGGGCACAAGATTGCCAACAATTCACAAATTGTTGGTATGTACGACCGGTTCGAATTGAACGTCACGGAAGTCATTCATCCTGGCGAGAACGTTTTGGCCGTGAAAATTACTCCGGAACGCGCTCTCACCGGTGAACACGGTGTTGAGTTAGGCGACAGTTGGCTGGACTGGATTAATTGGAAATATCTCGGCTATCAAGATGTTGAAAAACATGTGGACATTTCGTTCGTCCCAGACCGAAACGCCGGAATATGGAAGCGGGTATACCTGAGCAGCACCGGCGCTGTGAGCATTCGCCATCCCTACGTCGCAACTGACCTCCCACTGCCGGCTACCAGCCCTGCGTCCCTGACGGTGTACTGTGATGTGAGCAATAATTCATCGAGACCGGTAATCGGCACGATTTCAGGTCAGATCTCGCGGGAGGGCAAGCCAACTATAAAATTTCACAAATCTGTTTCCCTTTTCCGCAACGAGACCCGAGAGATCACCATCACTCCGGCGGATTTTCCCACCCTAGTCGTTGCCGATCCCGATCTCTGGTGGCCCTATTTGTGGGGCAAGGCGAATCTCTACCAGTTGAAATTGGATTTCACAATTGATGGCAAGTCCTCCGATTCACAGTCAACAAACTTTGGAATTCGAAAGGTCACGCAACAACACGATGCTGACAAAGTATTCTCTGATTTGGGAAACGTCGGCAATTTTTACTTGCAGATTAATGGGCGAGATTATTTGATTCGCGGAGGCGTATACGCTCCAGACCTGCTGTTTCGCAGCGATCCGGCGCGCGACGCTTCGACGATGCAGTACGCCAAGGATCTGGGTCTTAACCTGCTTCGGTGGGAACTGAAGGTTGCTGACGACACCATGATTGAGCGGGCTGACCGGGAGGGAATGCCGGTGATGTTGGGCTGGATGTGTTGCGCGCAATGGGAACACTGGGACCAGTGGAGTGCTGAAGACCAGTGGGTCGCTCGCGCGAGCCTTCGTGCTCGACTGCGCGAGCTTCGTTCGCATCCATCCGTCGTTATATGGGCAAACGGGAGTGACGGGCTGCCTCCCGACCCGGTGCTTGGTGACTATCATCAAATCATTCGGGAATCGCATTGGCAGAATGCAGTTGTGGATACCGTCTCTCACGTCAATCGCTCTTCGAGCGGAATCCATATGGCCGGACCATACGTATGGCGCCCTCCTTATTATTGGTTCAGTGATAAGTACGGCCCGGCACGTGGTTCCTCGGCGGAAGAAGGGGACAACGAGACTATTCCGCCGCTGGAGAGTCTCAAAAAATTTATTCCCGCCGACAAACTCTGGCCCATCAATGAATATTGGTTTTTTCACTCCGGCGCGAATGAAGGAAACAGTACTCTGGAGAGCGTCCAAAGAGTGCTGAATCGCCGCTACGGGTCGTCCAATAGCGCAGCAGAATTTTCCAAGAAGGCCCAACTCGCCCACTACGAAGACGTGCGCGCCCAGTACGAGACATATGCCACGCACTGGAGCAACCGCAAGATGACGATTCACTGGATGATGAATAACCCGTGGCCGTCTTTGTTCGGCCACCTTTTCGATTATTACTATAAACAAGGAGGCGGATATTTCGGTGCGAAGAAGGCGCTGCAACCTTTGACGGTGATCTGGGACTATTATGCGACCGGGGATCGCAGTTCGGCCAAAGTTTACGTCGCGAACCAAACTCTGGAGCCGCATCAGAAGCTCAAAGTGTCGGTTACCTTCTACAATCTCGACGGCACGAAAAAGTTTTTTAAAGAAGTGAATGCCTTCAATATAGAAGCTCAAACATCTGCGGAAGCCATGACTGTGGGGCGGATTATGGACCTCGACCCGACTTACTTCGTGCGCTGTCAACTGCGGGATCAGAACAACAAGATGTTGAGTGACAATGTGTATTGGGCGTCCGCAACCGATGACGATCTTGGCGGTCCTAAGAAGGACGAGCAGTTCAAAACCGATCTCGCGAACTGGGCGGACATGTCAGCACTGAACACAATGCCAAAAGCTAGTGTGGACGTGAGTGCGAATTTAGAATCGAAAAACGAGAAGGGCCTTGCCTCCATTACGTTGAGGAACAATTCCGACCACGTGGCTTTCTTTGTTCGGGCTGAACTTACCAAAGGAAGAGATGGAGAAGAGATCCTTCCCATAACTTACGACGATAACTATGTAACTGTGTTTCCCCACGAACAGCGGATTATCACCGCAAAGTTCGAAAGATCATTGCTTCATGGCCAACGCCCTCACTTGCGAGTTGAGGGGTTCAACACCGAAAGCAGCGTATTCCCGGTTGAAATCGCACCCCAATAGGCCACTCAGGCCTAACAACGGATTACCGAGCATAACGACGAGTCGGTCCCTAGACTGTTCGCTAGAACGACAACTTCAAGGCAAACTGAATTTGCCTCGGATCGCGGGCTGCCGTTAAAAATCCAAACTGGGGGGTCCCTAATATCGTTGAATTATTCGAATTCTGGGGACCCGTTTTGGAAAACAGAAAGTTCGTATGGTTCAGGACGTTGAAGAATTCCGCCCGGAACTCCACACGTGCCCTCTCGCCCGCGTTGAAATTCTTGAACAGCGAGAAGTCCCATGTCTTATAGCCTGGACCCTCGACGGTGTTTCGTCCTACGTTTCCGAACGAGCCTTCGGCGGGGTCCGCATAGGCGCATGTATTAAAAAATGTTCCCGGTATGCATGGATGGCCGTGAGGGTCGCCGACCTGGTCCGGACGTTGAGACGCGCCACCAGCCCCGCCGTCAGAGTTCGAGAAATTTGCATTGCTATCGAGCACCGTAAAGTAGTTTCCCGTCGATAAGGTAAATATCGACGCGATTTGCCAACCCCCGACAATCTGATCCAGAGCGCCGCTTGCATTGCCAACAAAGGCCTTTCCGTGTCCGAAGGGTAGCTCGTAAAGAAAGCTGGTGACAAAACGATGCCTTATGTCGAAATCAGAGCTGCCGAACTCTCGCTCCGGATGCCTGAAGTCACGGAAGTCGCTATTGTTCTGCGTAGGGCCCAGGTTGGCATTGGAAGCATTGTCAATCGAGTGCGCCCACGTGTAGGACGCGAGAAATTGCAATCCATGGGAAAAGCGCTTTTCATAGTGTGCCTGTAGCGAGTTATAACTGGACGCTCCGGTCGAACGAAACCGGTCGATTGATGCATCAATCAACGGCACCGGTCGTCGAGGCGCAGTTGGCGCATTCGGATCCGGGCTGGGCAGGGCCTGGTTGCCGTTGAAAAACGTATACAGCTTCGTGCCTTTGGAGCCAGCGTAAGTAATCTCAAATACCCCATCTCCGCGCAATTGACGCTCGATAGAGAGATGCCACTGCTGCATATAAGGCGTGCGTAGATGTTGATCAACCGAAAAGAAAAGGGGCGAGTTGGGATCAGTGAGCGAGTTAGTTGGAAATCCATTCGCCAGAAACGGGATCTGCTGTACAGAACAGTTCAATTGCCCAGGGCTCAGGTTTGCACTGGATGCGCCGCAGGGAGTAGTGAACGATTGCGTTACGAAGAAAGGTGGATTAAATCCCGGGCTGGGATTCGAATAAGGGCCGTTCTCCTGGCCTCCATAGAATATTCCGTACCCAGTTCGCAACACTGTGTGCTCCTGAAATTGATAGGCTAAACCGATGCGTGGAGCGAAATTGTTCAGATCCTTATTTACTAGACCTCTGCTGCCAGTGCGGCTGATTTGCACTTCCGAAGCTATGGTAGGCGTTAACTGCGCATTCTGGCCTTTGGGCACAATGATCGTCGGCGTGCTTGGATTTGTAAGATCAAAAGTACCTAGCTGATCGTGGCGCTCCGTCACCGGCAGAAACACTTCATAACGCAGTCCGAGGTTCAGCATCAATGATGGAGTGATCTTCCAATCATCCTGCCCGTAAAATGCATAGGTTGTACGGAAATAGTCAACATTATGCAAATTATTAATTCCGCCGCCATTCGTGAGTCCCGCCATGAAAGATGCGAAACCCGTACCGCCAGTGCCCGGAACTGCAGGGTTATCAGTCAAAGTGCTGTCAAAGCCCAGGTTTCCACGAGGAGAGGCTGGCTGAAAAATCGTGAATTCTTCTCTACGAATTTCCGTGCCGTATTTCCAAGTGCCACGGCCTTTTACCCACGTCAGATTTTCAGAAAGTGTGTAAGAGTTCTGTAATTCCTTGGAAGGCAAATACGTCGGGCTGCCAAGGGTGGAGACATCATTGAAGGTGAGTTGCGGCAAGCCGCCAATTCCCGCCACAAAAGGCACGCCTGGGAACCCGATCTGACCTGAAACATCGGTATCCGCATTGAGCTGAAAACGATGCGAATTTATCCGGTTGTAGCCCAAACGAATCTCATTGATAACTCGCGGAGTGAAGAGGTGGGTCCAACTCGTGGCGAAACTTCGATAAGAATTGTCCTCAATGCCGCTAAAAAATCCGCCCCCATCGGCGAGACCGTTAAAGGTTCCGGGAATACTGCTCGGTTGGTTCTCAAAACTAAAACGGAAAAAACTGTTATCACGATCGGAGAACTTTTGGTCTACTCGAACGTCGAAATTAGACCGTGATTCCTTAAGTACTGGGTTTGCAAGGTAGTTGATGCTGGGATTATTCGCGACGTTTGGGAGTGGATAAAGGGCGGCGAGGCGCAGCGCCAACGGGTCAAGAAAGCCACCTCCTGCGGTGACCGGAGCTGTAGGAATGATGTTCAGCGGCTGGCCAGCAGAATTGTATTGGAAAGGAACACCACAGTTGGCCTGAGCCAGCCGGGCGTCAAAAATCTCACCCGCGTAAGTGGCCACGCCGTTGCAATCAACTCCGGTCGTCGACGTGTAATCAATTAAGTTGGAGAAATCTCCCTGGCGCCACGCAAGGCTCGGAATAAACGCACTCTGAGTTTGTGCCTGCCGAATGCGAAGACCTTCATAATCGGCGAAGAAAAATGTGCGATTTCGCCCATCGTAAATGTGCGGAAGATATACCGGCCCCCCTATAGTTCCGCCGAACTGGTTTTGCTTGTAAGGCGGCGTTGGTTTCGTAGGATCGTCGAAATAGTTGCGAGCGTCCAGCTTGTCATTTCGCAAAAACTCCCACAGAGATCCGTGCACCGTATTTTTCCCAGACTTAATGACTGCATTAATAATTGCGCCATTTCCGCGCCCGAACTCTGCGCTGTATGCATTGCTCTGAACTTTAAATTCTTGTAAAGCATCGATCGGGGGCTGAATGACAAAGTTAGTTTCATTCAGCAAGTCTGGGAGATTGGAATTATTATCCACCCCATCGAGCAGAAAATTGTTTTGCAGTGAACGGGCGCCTCCTGCGCTGAATCCGAAGCTTTTCTCGTCCCGAGCACCGGGTTCGCTTGGGGCGGTCCCGGTGCTTAGCAATGCAAGCTGCGCAAAGTTGCGGCCGTTTAAAGGAAGATTAGAGGCCTGGCGGCTATCCACTACCTGCCCAAGCTCGGAAGTCTCGGTCTCCAGCAGGGCAGCGGCTCCAGACACCTCGACGCTCTCATTGATCTGTCCGACTTGCAAAGTTATGTTAATGGCTATGCGCTGTTGCACATCGAGATCGACAGATGTAGAGAATGCTTTTTTGAAGCCTCCTAGTTCCGCTGTTACGGTATATTTGCCCACCCGAAGCGGACTTGCAACATACTCGCCATTGCTATCGGTGCTTGTGGTAAAGGTTTGATCCCGTTCAATATCGGTAACGGAAATTTTGGCGTTCGCCACAACGGCGCCGCTGGGGTCTTTAACCGTCCCGACGATGCTGCCGGTATCTTTCTGGGCCCAAGCGGGTCCACTAAGAATGATGCTAAGGAGGAATACAGTCGCGGCAAAAACACGTCCGGAATTTAAGATCCTCATGAGGAAGCTCCTTCGAATCGACAATGAAGCGGACGCCGATGATGGACCCTAGGCGCCTTGTTACGAATGCTTACTTTTACTTTCGTTCTGGAGCGACTGTCAAGCCAAATCGCGTAAGAATTTGCTTACTCGAAATATCGCGATATTTTCAACGACCATCGACTAAAGCCCGCGGTTTCATCACTTGACAAAGGACAATGAATAATCGGTGCGTCATTCTGCTTTGGAGTATATTCCGAGTTACGAAAGCTCTGGCAGCTTCCGTGGAGGATTGAGTCATGCAAGGGTCGTGTCAGCTAAAGTGTTGTGCTTTTGTCATCTGCTTACTTGTCTCGGCCCGCCTGCCTGCGAAGGGTTTTCCAACCTTTCCTTCCTACCGGGCGCCATTTCCTTTTGTTGCGGGAGATTTCAACGGGGATGGCAAAGTCGATCTACTGAGTTTCGCACCATGTGACGCTGATTCTTGCTCAATCACTGTAGCTTTAGGCAACGGATCGAATGGTTTCCGCGCTCCCATTTCATCTGCCCCCACTCACCTCTTCCAAGGTCCAGCGGTCGTTGGCGATTTTAATGGCGATCACAAGTTGGATGTTGCTTTCCTCTCGTATGGTCCGCCAACCCCGTTCATTAGCGTTGCCCCGGGAAATGGAGACGGAACATTTGGCCCGGTTTTTAATCTCCCTTTAGCAGCTCCGCCACAATCACTCATGGTTGGAGATGTAAATGGAGACGGCAAGTTAGACCTCGTGGTGGTGCTAGATTTCCCGCCCGAAACAATACAGGTTTATCTCGGAAACGGTAACGGTACTTTTCAAGCACTGCAGTCTTCAGTGCCTGGTTTGCCGTGCCAGTTGGTTGACATCAACGGTGATGGGAAGCTCGATCTTGTTGGCAATGGCATCTTTCTGGGAAACGGAAACGGCACCTTCCAGGCTCAAACATCTTTGCCAGGCCCCGGGGGCTGCCCCGCGATTGCAGACTTCAACGGAGATGGAAAGTTGGACGTTGCTCTCCTGGACGGTAACGGAGTGACGGTTTTCTTTGGCAATGGCGATGCCACGTTCCAGTCCGGCGTCACCTACAAAGCAGGAGAAACTGCAACAAAGTTGCTGGTTGCCGATTTCAATGGCGACGGCAAGCCAGACCTTTTTTTATCAGACGGTACTATCTTGTTAAACGCCGGTAACGGGACATTTCGGCCTTCTGTGCGGTACGGGTTTGGGCAGGTTGCTCTCTTGGCCGACGTGAACCGAGACGGTAGGTCTGATGTGATCTTCGGGGTCGTTCGAAGCCCTGGCATCAGCGTTGCCTTTGCTCAGCCGAATGGAACGTTTGTTGCTCCGCACGTTTATAGCGTTCTATATCTAAATGATGATTTTCCGGCTTCCATGACCGCGGCGGATTTCAATGGAGACGGCAAACCGGACTTGGCGGTCTGCGGGACTTTCACCAATGGTGTCGCAGGAGAGTTGGTCCGGCTAATTGGAAAGGGTGACGGAACTTTTGGCTCTGAAGTAGCTGGGCTTACTGGGGGCAGGCAAAGTCGTTTCGTCGCTACGGCCGACTTGAATCACGATGGCAAGATTGATGTTGTAACGGCCAGCGAAGATTCTATCAACGTGCGCCTTGGGCTAGGAGGCACCAAGTTGCAACTGCCGGTAAGCTACTCGGCGGCATCACCAACCCGTGCTCGTGCTTGCCGACTTCAACCATGACGGCATCCCTGACATCGCTGCGAATGGCAGCCCCGGGCAGGTTTTGCTAGGAAACGGCGATGGGACATTTCGAACCGGTCTAAGTTTACCGTCGGGAATCGAGACGCTTCTCGCGGGAGACTTCAATAACGATGGAAAATCGGATCTAGCGATCCTGGTCCCACAAGGTATTGGCATCATGTTGGGGAATGGAGACGGCACTTTCCAGCCAGCACTGTTCTATCGGGCACGACCAGGGGGGAGGCTCGCAACGGGTGATTTCAACAACGACGGCAAGCTTGATCTGGCCGAGGTATCACCCGCCCCAACGGGGATGCTAGCCAGGATTTTCCTCGGAAATGGGGACGGTACCTTGGCCACTGCTCTGAATACTGGAATCAATCTGGGTCAAGCAGATGGTCCCGACGGCGTAGTGGCAGTCGATTTCAATGCTGACGGCAATGCAGATTTGGCGATGACCATTCCTACCGGTGGCGTTGCGATATTGCCGGGCAAGGGCAGTGGAAAATTTGGAGTGCCGTCTTTCTACTTCACCCCGGGATCCTTTGGGCTTCACGCCTTGCTGGCAGCAGACCTTGATGGGAACGGCACCCCGGACTTGGCGATTCTCGATCCTCTTGTGGGGACAATTACGGTGCTTCTCAACACACCATGACCGGGCAGAGGCTGAAAATACGCCGGGCATCAGAGCACCCGGCGAGGGCATAGCCTAATACTTTCGGACGTTAACACGCCATTTGACCAGACGAAGGCCTTCAATATCGCCAGAGCGATTCCGACTACGATTGCAAGATAGGCCTTATGCCAAAACCTCGAGCTTTGGCGTCAGGAATCGGTTCATAGGTCATTGGCACGGGGAATTAAACGACATAAATATGGCGGAGAGGGTGGGATTTGAACCCACGATACCCGTTAAGGTATGTCCGCTTTCGAGGCGGATCGTTTCAACCACTCACGCACCTCTCCGTTGGGACGAGCAGACTAAAAACGTAAAAGAACGGCCCTTACAAGAACTGCAAGCAAACGAGATAAGTCTAATTCACTGGGAAAAGGTCTGGCGGTGTCGATGTTGTGTCAGTCTCCATAGTCATTTGTTACTTCGCGGTTCGTCTCGCGCCGTTTTCGAAAGAATTCTTGCAGCATATCGGCCGATCTTCCGGCTAAAACGCCGCTCATAACTTCCATGCGGTGATTCAGTCCGGGGTGATTGATCACCGGCAAAATCGAGCGTACAGCGCCAGCCTTTGGATCATTCGCTCCATACACCAGGCGGCGAAGGCGGGCGTGGATTGCCGCTCCCGCACACATGGGACAGGGCTCAATTGTAACAAAGAGGTCGCAGCTGCTCAGTCGATGGTTAGCGATGTTCCTCCCAGCCTCGCGCAGGGCCACAATTTCAGCGTGCGCGGTCGGGTCGTGCTCTGTAATGTTGCGGTTCCAGCCCCGCCCCACAATCTTTCCCGCTGCTACTACGACCGCGCCGACGGGTACCTCTCCGGCTTGAAGTGCACGATGGGCGCAACGCAATGCCTCCTCCATCATGCTTTCGTCAGAGGCGGATTTAAATACGCTCGTTGCCGGGCCATCAGGTTCAGCGCTGGGCAAAGCAACCTTCTGCTCACGTTCACTCATTGTTTGCAAAATAGCATAGTGTGCTGGTTCGTGACGATTGGAGGCAAAGTTCGGTGCCGATGCGCTGGTCCGATGTTCTGTTCCTAAGACTGCACCTTCCGCCGCTAATTTCCCATCCGCGCAAACTCGCGAGATGGCGGGAACCCTCGCCAAGGTTGTGCCGGTGATATGCTAGGCAAATATGCGGTTGCGAGCGACGCTGCGGAAGATTTTTCTGCTTGACCTGGTGCAAGGCCTGCTCGTTACCTTTCGCTACCAGAATCCCAAAGAAATCTATACCGAGCAATATCCGCTCGAGCGGCCGCAAGTGGCAGAACGGTACCGAGGCGCTCCACGCCTGAACGTTAATCCGGATACGGACGAAACCCTCTGCATTTCGTGCGATCTGTGCGCCATAGCCTGTCCTGAAAATTTGATCGTGGTGACGAGCGAGCGTAATGAGAAGACGCGGCGCAAGGAACTCGTGGCCTTCACCTACGACCTGAGCCGCTGCATGTTCTGCGGCTTGTGCGAGGATGCCTGCCCTACGGACGCGCTCGAACTGACGCAAGACTTCGAACTCGCAAGCTACACCCGCGAAGGCATGATCTGGGATATGAAGACTCTCGAACGTGGTCCGCAGCCTACTGTGTATCGTAAATAGGTCGATACCTTCCGTTGATGTGGTTTGAATATCAGGGTCGGTGTTACTTCGCATTACCCCTCGATACTTCCTGCAATCCACCGATGAGTACCTAAGCTCTTCTACAATCTCACGCGCACGCAGGGAATTTGGTCTAAACCTTCGAGACTCAACTTCTGCTTTACAGCGCCGATGGATCACCATAAGCCGGGCTAAATGGGTGCGGCTGGATCCATGGCAGGAAGCAATGTGGCCGCTGGCATGCAACACGAAAGGTGAATTCCTTGCCCAACATTCTTCTGGTGGATGACAACCCGGCCGACGTGGTCTTGATGCAGGAAGCTTTGACTGGAGGGCAATCTAAGGGCTGCATCAACAGTGTCGCCGACGGCAAGCAGGCGATAGCGTATGTGAATCGGACGGGCCCATACGCGAATGCACCTCGTCCCGACCTTATGATTCTCGACTTGAACTTGCCAAAAAAGGACGGGCGTGCCGTTTTGGCGGAGATCAAGGCGGACGCGAAGCTGCGGTCGATTCCGATTATCGTCTTCAGCACCTCGCGCTCGATAACGGAGATTGTGCGGAGTTACGAGCTGGGGGCGAATTGTTACGTCAGCAAGCCAGTCAATTTGGGGGAATATTTCCAGACAGTGAAATCGATCGAAGAATTTTGGTTAGGCTCAGCCAGCCTGCCACAAGAGGGAAAACAATGGTAGAGGAACCTGCCCATATTCTTCTAATCGAAGACAATCCAGGTGACGCAGACCTGGTGCGTCTCCGGCTGGTGGAATCGAAAAGCGCTGTTCAGATCAACTGTGTTCCGCGGCTCTCCGATGCTCTGGCTTGTCTCGCTTTAGATACTCCCGCGCTGGTGCTATTAGATCTGAATCTGCCCGACAGCCACGGAGCGGATACTTTTCGGAAGATTCTGCAGAAGGCGCCGAACGTTCCAATTGTCATCTTGTCCGGTCAAGACGACGAGGCGCTGGCCAGCCGGGCCGTCCATCAGGGAGTGCAGGATTATCTCGTGAAGAGCGACGTTACGAGCAAGCAGTTAGAGCGCGCCTTGCGATACGCCGTTGAGCGTCAAGGCCTCTTGCGCTCGCTCGAAATCACACGCAAACAGCAACTGGAGTTCAAGAACCAGTTTCTTTCGCACGTTTCCCACGAACTCCGCACACCGCTCACCTGTACGTAACGCTGATGCTGGATGGCCTCTCCGGACCAGTCTCTCCCGAGCAGATGGACCACTTGAAAATTGTGCTCAAGAGCGTGAACCAGCTTCACGCAATGATTCGAGACTTGCTCGAGGCAACCCGGGCCGATAGTGGGAAGCTGCGCGTTGAACCGCGCTGCATCGATATCGGTGAATTGATGCGGCAGGCGGTTGCCATGATGAAGCCGACGGCCGCCGAGAAGCGTGTATCCATCGATGTCAGTGTCGATCCGGCGATTCCGCTGGTCTTTGCCGACCCGGACCGTACCTTGGAGGTCTTCATCAACCTGATCGACAACGCCATCAAGTTCACCCCGGCGGCGGGAACCATTCAGGTCAAGGCATCGCTTGTCGAGACCGATCCAAGTTCGGTTTACCTTTCGGTGAACGATACAGGACGCGGAATTCCACAAGGGTCGGTTCCACAAATCTTCGAGCGGCTCTACCAGGACCCGGACGCAATCGACGGCAATCGCTCCGGATTGGGACTCGGGTTATTTATCGCAAAAGAGATTGTCGTCCTTCAGGGCGGCAGAATCTGGGTTGCGAGTGAAACAGGCAGCGGAAGCACTTTCTCTTTCACGCTTCCTTTGTACTCTTTGACGAAGTTATTGTTCCCGATCATCACTTACCAGGGGCGACTTCGGACGGAAATGGTTCTGCTGCGAGTGGAACTTACTCCGCGAAATCAATCGCTTCGCGGCAGCTGGCGGGAAACTTGCCAGCAAAGTCTGGAAATCCTTCGGCGCTGCATCTTTGTCGACAAAGATCTGGTGCTGCCGCCAACCGGAAACAGCGGCCTTGCGCAAACGTTTTTTGTGCTCGCTTCGACTGACATGGCCAGGGTCACGGCTCTGATGGATCGCATTCGAGAGCAGGTTGGAAACCTGCCACAGTTGAAGGCAAGCGGCACGATGCGGGTGATGGCCGAATCGATACCACCAGCACCCGCCATGGATGCGAGGACGCTCGAACAACAAGTGTGGGGCGTAGCTGACTACGTCACCGAAGTTATTCAACAAGGACTTTGGACAAAACCGAACGAGAAAGAGATGACTATCAATGCGAGCTGAGAGCAACGGCCAAACGCCAACTGTAAATCGAGCCAAGATCATGGTGGTGGACGACGACCCTGATCTCAGGCAAGCGCTGACCCTGCGTTTGCGAGCCAACAACTTCGACGCTATCAATGCATGTGATGGCTATTCCGCGATCGCACTTGCTCAGAAAGAGAAGCCCCAACTCATCATTCTCGACCTTGGATTGCCCGCTGGCGACGGGTTTGCTGTGCTCAAGAACTTGCAGCAACTTCCTGCGTTAGCCAATATCCCGGTCATAGTTCTAACGGCACGCGACCCTGAAGGCAACGAGACGCGGACGTTAGGATTGGGCGCCGTGGCCTTCTTTCAAAAGCCCGCCGATAACGAAGAACTGCTCGGAGTCATTCGAACCAGTCTGCAAGCCGGATGGGGATGGGGAGGCAAACTGCCGTCGTAAATTGCACAACGGGAGTTCGCCCACAAAATGTCATCCTCGCGAAGCGACCAAGATCTATTTCATACCCGCCGTCGGCCGGGGCGCAGGCGGCGTTTCACTTAGGATGATGAACGCTTTCTCTTGCCCGACTTCTTCTCTGGAACGATGTCTTCACTCCAGAAGCGGTGGCCGGTCCGGCGGATAAAGACGTCCTCTAACGTCGGCTTGCTCACGCTTAAAGACTGGATCTCTCCCGGGAAAGCTTCGACGACATCGGGCACGAAGCGATGTCCATTCTCAATTTCGAGGCGCACCTGATTGTTCATCACGGTAGCATCGACGCGGAACCTTCTACGTATACGTTCAGCTAAGGACTCAGCATCGCTGGACTCGAACGAAACAACGTCGCCGCCGATCTCGCGGGTAAGGCTTTCCGGTGTGCCCAGAGCAACCAGGTTGCCCTCATTCAGGATCGCGAGTCGATCACAGCGCTCAGCCTCTTCCATCAGATGAGTGGTAACGATGATCGACACGCGTTCCTGATCGCGAAGGATTTGCAGATATTGCCAGAGATCATGGCGGGCCCCAGGATCTAATCCGGTCGTGGGTTCGTCGAGCAATAATACTTCCGGATGATGCAGCAGACCCTTTGCCAATTCAATTCGGCGCTGCATTCCTCCGGAAAAGGTTTCGACGCGGTCGGCCTTGCGATCTATTAAACCAACGCGGCTTAATATCTCTTCGATACGGCGCTTAAGGTCGCTGCCGCGCAAACCGTAGAGATGCCCTTGATGCCACAGATTTTCGTAGGCAGTAAGCTTAGGGTCAATGCTTTGTGCCTGGAAGACGACGCCGATGTGGCGTCGCAACGACGCAGGCTCGCGCACCGCGTCAAAGCCGGCGATGGTTGCGGTGCCCGAAGTCGGGACCATCAGGGTCGACAGAATGCGGAAGAGTGTCGTCTTGCCGCTTCCGTTTGGACCTAAAAGTCCGAATAGTTCAGCGGATTGCACGTCAAAGGAAACGCCATGAAGCGCGGTGCGATCCTGATAGCGATGCACGACATCGCGAACCGAGATGATGGCCGGGGAAGTGCTATCGGAAGACTGTTGCGGCGGCTCGGCAAGAGCGAGGGGATTTGGGGTCACACGTCATTCTACGACGGCAGTAGCCGAATATCACCTTGACGGAACCAATCTATGGGCTGAGCGAGCAGTTCAAGCAGCGACTGGGTCTTGCTTTCGTCCTCGAACGCGTTCTTCGAAGGCGACTGGCACGTGGCGCCAGACTTGAATGGCGAGGATCACGGTTGTTGCGAGCAACAAAGCGCCGACGGCCACGTGGACGACGGTAGAGATTATCATCGGCAATTCTGGCTGCGAGGCATTCCGCCCCCACATGACCCGCGTGATGAATGCCAGGAAACCGAGGCAAAGTTGAGCAACCATAAGGCCGAGCATAAGGACGGCAGGACGCCGGACGGCGTCAACTTGTGAGTGCACAGAGATGGCGCGTATGGCAGTCCAGGAAAGAACGATGGCGACGACTCCGGCATTGATGACGTGCGGCCACCAACTGAGGCCGTGATGACGAAACATCGCTCCCAAAACGAGCTGCACGTAGAGAACAAAAATGGAAAGCAAGGTCAAAGTGAAGAGAGCAGGGCGACGCTGATCGAGTTCAGTACGCGGTTGCTCTTGGATCCAGCGGCGCCCGGTGAACAATGCGATAGCGACTGCAATACAGAAAAACGTTTGCGCAACCGCGGCGTGCGCACTTGAAATTGGCGCAGGCAGGTAAAACAGGACAGTCATGCCGCCAAGAATGCCTTGCGTGATCACGGTAGCCAAGGCAGCCCAGCCCAACATGCGCAACCATCGCCGCTTTTCAACTCTCCAGGTCCAAACGGCGAGGATGACGGTCATCAGGCCGGTGAATTCGGCTACCATGCGATGGCCGTGTTCGTACTTGACTCCGCCCACCATTGCAGGCATTTTGTAAAACGATCCGAAAGTAGTCGGCCAATCGGGAACAGAAAGCCCTGCGTCATTACTTGTAACCAGCGCACCCGCGACGATAAGGAAAAACGTAGCGCACGCGACAAACGTGGCGAAGCGGTGAAGGCCGCGGTTATAGGGCATTTCCAGACTTTTCAAGACAAAGCCACCAATCTATATCCTGTAGCAACATCTGGTAGCAACAATAACAAAATACTTTATCAAAGCCGGTTATGGAGTTGAAATAGATGGGGCTCCATTTGTTTTTAATCGACGGTTCACGTTTGCGAAGCCATTGCTTCGATCACCGAGTCGGCGAATTCTAAAGTTCCGGCGCTTCCACCTACATCCCTGGTCAATTTACTTCCGTCATTGTAAACCGCGTCAAGAGCATTGCTAATTTGTGCGGCGGCGGCATGCTCGCCGAGATGTCCAAGCATGAGTAAGGCGGAACGCACCACAGCGGTAGGGTTAGCGACATTTTTGCCGGCGATGTCGGGGGCCGAGCCATGCACTGCTTCGAATATCGCACAGCTGTCGCCGAAATTCGCCCCCGGCACGAGCCCCAACCCTCCAACCAGGCCGGCGCACAAATCCGACAGGATATCACCGTAAAAATTCTCCATTAAGAGCATGTCGTATTGGTAAGGGTTCATTACCAGTTGCATGCAGGTATTGTCGACGATGTGCTCGCCGTAGGTGATTTCCGGATATTCCTTGGACACTGCGCGGGAGCAACGGAGAAAAAGTCCATCCGACATTTTCATTATGTTTGCTTTGTGGATGGAATGAATTTTCTTGCGCTTATTTTTGCGCGCATACTCAAATGCAAACTGCGAGACGCGCGTCGACGCCTTCTCGGTGATTATCTTGAGGCTTTCGACGACTCCCGGAACTACCTCGTGCTCGATGCCTGAATACAATCCTTCAGTATTTTCGCGCACGACGATCAGATCGACGCCGGGATAACGCGTAGGAATATGCGGCAGATTTCGGATGGGACGAAAATTTGCGTAAAGTTCGAAGCGCTTTCGAAGCTCTACATTGATGCTCGAAAACCCGCCCCCAATGGGAGTGGTCACCGGTCCTTTCAGGCCAACCCTTGTCCGCTCGATTGATTCGCTGAGTTCTTTAGGAATGTATTCCTTGTACTTTTCGAAGGCCTCGGCGCCGGCAGCAAAACTTTCCCAATCAAACTTAATTCCTGTCGCTTCGAGAATGCGAACCGTCGCTTTAATGACTTCAGGACCAATGCCGTCCCCGGGGATCAGCGTAATTTTATAACCCATGATTGTTGATCGAACTACTTGGTGCCTTTAACTTTTGCCTCGGAATCTTTGGTTTTGAGTAAGTCTTTCAATTCAGCCATGAATTCCTGTACGTCTTTGAAGTCGAGATAGACCGACGCAAAGCGCACATAAGCGACTTTGTCATGGCGTCGCAAACGATTCATAATCAGTTCGCCGATCTCGCTCGTCTTTCTCTCGCGCTCCGCCGACTCAATTACGAACGTCTCAGCTTCGTTGACGATCTGTTCGAGTCTGCTAATCGGAACGGGGCGCTTTTCGCAAGCTCGCATTAAGCCATTCAGAACTTTTTGGCGGTCGAAACGTTCGCGCCGGCCGTCTTTTTTTACCACCATGTACGGGATTTCATCGATGCGCTCGTAGGTGGTGAAGCGCTTTTCGCATTTCAAGCATTCCCGGCGCCTACGGATGGAATCGGCCTCTTTACTCTCGCGCGAATCCACGACCTTGTCGTTTTCAAAGCCGCAAAAAGGGCATTTCATGATTTCGTTTTTGCTTCAGGATAGCTAGACGATTGTAGCAGGGGAGCTTGAACCGCTAACAAGCTGTGAGTGAACGGATATAGCTGCTAAATCTTTGACAATTAGTATCACAAGCCGAGGGAAGGATTTGCTACTCCGGCGGCCATTGCTCAGGCGTTCTCTGCGCTCAGGATGACAGACTATTCTTTATAGCAGGAGCGAGGTTACTTTTCTTAATTTCCACTTTTTCGTCTTCTTCGGCATGAGCGCTTTCTTCCGATAGTTTGCGCAGAGAGAGACGTTCGTGGTGGGCAAGATACAATCCGACCGGAACGACCGCGACAAAAGTGACCAGCCAGAGCATGATTCCGCAACTGACTGCCAGTTCTCTCGGCACAACGCCAAAGACGTGATCAAGGACGCTGATCGTGGCAAGTTGAGACCCGCCGCCGACGCCGGGAAGTTGCACCATCGAGCCGAGCATGCTCGCACCCATAATTAACAAGACTTTTGTCGGGCTCATTTCGCTCATCGAAGCGCCGTAGGCCCGCGCCACTTCGTTGTAAGTCAGGGCGATCACCCACCACATCAGTACCGAAGCTGCCGAAATCTGCAGAAAGGCAACAGGCCCATGAATAGTGTTGAGGCCTGAGGTAAACTCGCGAATTTTCTGTGCGATACGGTAGCCGAGGTTTTTCGCGAGGTGAGAGAAGCGCGCCTCGACCCACTGGGCGATGTCATTCCCGCGATAAGCCATCAGCATAGCGCCCGACAAAAGTCCCAGCACGAGGAGTACCAGGGCGTAGCCGGTGAAATGAATCCAGTGGTTGACGTCTGCAGGCGCGTCGCGAGTGAATTCGCGCAATTGCGAAGGCAGAAAAATCGCGGAAACCATTAGAACGGTGAATCCGCCAGCGTCAAAAATTCGCTCTACCGCCCACACCGCCACTTGTGAAGCGAAAGGTAGATTCTCTCGTCGCGCAATCAAGTACGGGCGGATCAATTCGCCGGGACGCCCGAGTAAGGCAAGGCCGGTAAAACCTATGAGTGTAGGGGGGACGAGACCTGCGATCGATGCATCCTTACGCACCGGTTTGAGGAATAGCTTCCATCTCACCGCGCGCAGGGCGTAAGCGATGAAGATGTAGACGATGCCGAGGGCGATGTGTCGCCAGCTTAATCCGTATTGAAAGAGTTTTGCCCAGTCGAAGTTTCGCCAGGTTCGGAATTGAAGATAGACGAGCAGCGCCAGCACGACGAAGACGATTGCAAAGGCCCCATATTTTTTCTTTGTCATTATTATTGGTTATTGTTGTTGCAAATCGCCTAATAGTGCGGTGAGACTCCAGCACTGAAGGTAACCGACCATTGGCGACGGGTCAACGTGAGATGGGCTCTGGAGATGGGGCAATAGCAGCGGTGCGTGGTTGGATCATGTGAACCTTCGCCAAAGGCTTGCGCGCCGGCGCTTTCTTTTCGGCGGAGAAGTTTGCCGCCGCTTTTCTCTTCTCTTCTTTTTCCTGCGCTATCTTCTTGGTGTTGTATTCATGCACAATCCGGGCCACATAAGCGCGCGTCTCGCGAAACGGCGGCACTCCTTTATATTGCTGGACGCGTTGCGGGCCAGCGTTATAGGCAGCCAGCGCTTTCACGAGATCAAAATTGTAGCGCTCCAAAAGTTCGCGCAAATATCGAGTGCCGCCGGTCACATTGTCCAGCGGATCGAAAGCATCACTAACTCCAAGGTTGCCGGCGGTCTGAGGCATAAGCTGCATCAACCCGCGCGCGCCCTTCGGGGACACCGCATGCGCGTTAAAGCCGCTTTCAGCATGAATTACGCTATTCACAAGATCGGGATCGAGGTGATAAGTCGCACTCGCAGAGTTGACAACTTCGCTTAAGGGGGTGGGTGGCACTTTCACTGGGAGCTTAAGGGAGACGCTCGGCGCGGCAATTGGCCCGGCGGAAGGTGGTGCTTCCGGGATGACTGTCGTAGGAAGTGAAAGATCTTTTTCGTACCCTGTAATCTCGGCTGTTGGTACATCCATGAAGCTCGAGCTATCTGCGCCAAGAAAAAGACGTGTTGTTGGCCCGATTACCTGTCGACGCTCGTGACGAATTGTGAAGCCATTACGCAGGATAGCCAGCTCAGCCGCCGAAGAAGGATAGACGGAAAATGCGATTGCGATCAGCAAGAATGCAGCGAACCTCGCTGCAAGTTGTTTCGACAGCAACGCGCTGATGAATTTCGCCTGCATTTTTATGAATTTGGCCGAGCTACGAAGTGACCCCGGTCGCCGATCTCGTAATGACACTGCCATTGCAGATTTCTTTGCCGTAGAGCATATATTCAACCGCTGCTGCCACCCCGCCTTCAGCATTCGTCCGAGTCACCTGCCAACTACGGCGTTGCAATTCTTCCGGGGCATTTCCCATGATAAAGGGATGTCCAGCGAAGGCGAGCATTTCGATATCGTTGAAATTGTCACCAATGGCCATGACCTGTTCGCATCGCAAGCCCCGATGATTCGCCCAGCGCTCCAAAGCGTGCCCTTTAGAACACCGGGCGTTCAAGACATCAACCATCGAAAGGTTGCGCTCAGGGTATTCAGTCCGCAAGACCGTAATCGGCAAGCCGCAAGGTCCGAGATAGTCTAGTGCGCGCCGCATCTGGTCCAGGTGGCCACAGAACATCGCCTGAACAGGGTCGGTCGTGAGTGAGTTTTCGATCGGAACAAAAAACTGTATGTACTGCAAATTCTTCTCGAGCCAGCGCTGAATACTGCCCTCGAGTTCGTCCAACCGCTCGAGCACGATGGTACCTCCGGCGGAGTTGTCAAAGGTTAGGACGGTTTGACCGCGAAATTCCTGCATCAGCATAACCAACTGACGGCAAGTTTCAGCCGGGAGAAGGTCGCGATGGAAGGTCTCTCCCGCAAGCGAACGAGTGACGGCTCCGTTGGAGCTGATGACCCAAAGGTCAAAGCCAAGTTGCTGCACAACCGGCAAAGCAAACGCGTGCCGCCGCCCGGTGGCCACGATAATCTCCACTCCCTCGGAATGCGCGCGCCGCAGAGCTTGCAGATCGACGTCTGATATTTGAAATCGTGGATTCAGGAGGGTGCCATCAATATCGACGGCTATCAGGCGGAGCGAATCGGCAGGCACAGTCAATTTTACCATCCAACGGTTCAAAACCTCCGTCCGCAGCGGCCGGGGTCGGTTTCACAGCGATCAGAGTCACGGCCAGTGACGCCGTCTATAGCGAACAATCTTCGAATGACTCTGTTCCGAGCGGTGTCGAACTTATAGCTGCTATCGGCGAGGGTGGGCTGAGCGTCCAACAAAAAAATTAATTACAGTGATTCAAAGCATCGAACGCCAGTAACTGTCACGTTCCAACCAATGTATCTCAGACGCCGTTAAACCAAATTTTCCGCAACTCAAGCTACCGCGTTTGCAAAAAGCTCAGCGGATACGAGAATATGATTGGTTTGCATTTATCCCACAGATCCAACAGGAAGCAGCCAACTATGGCGAAGGTAAAAAAGTCTGTCGCGGGCACCGGCAAAGCCGCGAGCCGAACAGCAAGCGTTGAATTTAAATCCGTTGACACGGAGTCATCCGCAGGCAAAGTTCCCGCCGATCACGGCCAGATCGAGCCCGCTAAAGGCAAATTGGGCGTCATGATTCCGGGCATGGGAGCGGTCGCCACAACGTTTGTCGCGGGCGTGGAAGCCGTGCGCAAAGGCATCGCAGCGCCGATCGGTTCGCTTACTCAGATGGGGACGATTCGCCTCGGCAAGCGCACCGATGGCCGCTCGCCCAAGATTAAAGAATTTGTTCCGCTATCGGGTTTGAACGATCTCGTGTTCACGGGCTGGGATATTTTTGAAGACAACATGTATGCGGCGGCGCGCAAGGCGGGCGTGCTCGAGCGAGATCTGCTCGCCAAGGTCAAGGGCCGCCTAAGTTCGATCACGCCCATGAAAGCCGTATTTGATCATAATTACGTGAAGAAGATCGACGGCCCCAATGTGAAGAAGGGCAAAAATAAACTCGATCTCGCCGAGCAACTGCGGCAGGACATTCGCAACTTCAAGAAGACGAGTGGCGCGGCACGATTGATTACTATCTGGTGCGCTTCGACCGAAACCTTTATTGAACAAAGCGCTGCTCACCAGAGTGTGAAAGCGCTGGAAAAGGGGATGAAGGAGAACGACGAGAATATTGCTCCTTCGATGATCTACGCCTATGCGTCGCTGATGGAAGGCGTGCCGTTTGCCAACGGCGCTCCGAACTTGACGGTCGACATCCCTGCGATGCTTGAGCTGTCGCGTGAGCGTGAAGTCCCAATCTGCGGCAAAGATTTTAAGACGGGACAGACTTTAATCAAGACCGTGCTTGCACCGGCTTTCAAGGCGAGATTGCTCGGAGTGAATGGATGGTACTCGACCAACATTCTCGGCAATCGCGATGGGGAAGTGCTGGATGATCCGGGATCGTTCAAAACCAAGGAAGAGTCGAAGCTTGGAGCGCTTGAACACATCCTACAGCCCGCCCTCTATCCTGAACTCTACGGAAATATTTTCCACAAAGTTCGTATTAACTACTACCCGCCGCGTGGCGACAACAAAGAAGGCTGGGACAACATCGACATTTTCGGATGGCTCGGCTATCCGATGCAGATTAAGGTGGACTTTCTTTGCCGTGATTCAATTCTTGCCGCGCCCATCGTTCTCGACCTGGTTCTTTTGCTCGACTTGGCGCAACGGACTCCAGAGCTGCGCCGCCTAGGAATTCAAGAGTGGCTCAGCTTTTACTTCAAGTCTCCAATGACCGCACCGGGCCTGTACCCGGAGCATGATCTCTTCATTCAATTGATCAAGCTGAAGAACACCTTGCGATATCTGAAGAACGAAGAGCTGATCACGCATCTGGGATTGGAGTACTACGACTAGATCAACGGGGAAAGAATGAGGGGATGGGTGACGCCCGTCTACCCTCGCTCATTCTCCATTAGCATTCGTCGGCGCGCTTTGAATAATTAAAACGATGCTAAAGAAGAAAACAACCAGGAAGAAAATAACCGTGATATCGGCGCGGCTAAAGGCCGAGGCAGGGCACGACACGCGCTACATCAAGCTGCAAAAAAATAACTGTTTCGGTTGCGGCACCAATAATCCCGACGGCATGCGCCTGCGGTTTGTTTATGACAAAGAGCGCGGATGTTTCGTGTGCCGTTTCCGCTTAGGCAAACGTTTCACCGGGCCGCCGGGGCACTGCCACGGCGGCATTATTGCGACGATTTTAGATGAAGCCATGGGCAAGGTGAATAAGCTGCGGCATGTAATCGCCCTTACATCTGAAATCACCGTGAACTATTTGAAACCGGTTCCTTTGCGGCAACCGCTGCGCGTCGAATCGCGCGAGGTCAAAGTGAAAGGCCGCAGACACATCAACATGGCTGAGATACTCAACGAAAAGGGCGCAGTGCTGGCGCGAAGCCAGGGGCTTTTTATCGCCATCGATCCGCAAAAAGTGTTTGCAAAGTTCGTCGAGCGCTAGCTTAAAGGGGTACCGCGAATGGCTAAGCGCCTGTAAAATGAAGCAGGGAAGTAAAGACGCGCCCAGCGCATCTCGTCATCAAGGTTCGTCAATCAAAAGTTCGTCAGTCAAAGATCGTCAATTAAGGTTCAGAAGAGAGCAAACCATGTCGAAGAATAACGGCCACAACACCAACCTACGCCTGAAGACCGGACTCGCAGAAATGCTCAAAGGCGGCGTGATTATGGATGTCACGGACGCGAAGCAGGCGGAGATCGCCGCGCGTGCTGGAGCGGTCGCCGTGATGGCGCTCGAGCGGGTGCCGGCGCAGATCCGCGCCGAGGGCGGAGTGGCACGTATGGCTTCGCCGAAGAAGATTCGCGAGATCATGGCCGTGGTCGATATTCCGGTTATGGCGAAGTGCCGCATCGGGCATTTCGCCGAGGCGCAAATTCTCGAAGAGCTCGGCGTCGACTATATTGACGAGTCCGAAGTTCTTACTCCCGCCGACGAGGCGCATCACGTCGATAAGCACGCGTTCAAAGTTCCGTTCGTTTGCGGGGCGCGCAATCTTGGGGAGGCCCTGCGCCGCATTGCCGAGGGCGCGGCCATGATTCGCACCAAGGGGGAAGCGGGCACCGGAGACGTGGTTCACGCCGTACGCCACATTCGCCAGATCGTGATGGAGATGCGGATTCTCACCGTACTCGGGGAAGAAGAACTCTACGCGAAGGCGAAGGAGCATCAGGCTCCGTACGAGTTGATCAAGATGGTCGCGCGCGATGGCAAGCTTCCAGTACCGAACTTTTCCGCTGGAGGCATCGCCACCCCCGCCGACGCGGCTCTAGTCATGCAACTGGGAGCCGAAGCGGTGTTCGTGGGAAGTGGAATTTTTATGAAGAACTCAACCGAATTCGCCGATCCGGCCGAAGCCGAAAAGCGCGCCAAGGCGATTGTGCAGGCGGCTACGCATTTCAAAGATCCTAAAGTTTTACTTGAGGTCAGTGAGGATTTGATCGGGGCTATGAAGGGGTTGGCCGTTTCGGGGCTCGATGAGGCGCATTTGCTGCAGACCAGAGGGTGGTAGCGGTAAGCACTCTCAAAAACAATTTGAAATTACAACCCGGGCAATTGGTGAGCGGCTGCGAGCGCAGGCTGCAGGCTAAAGAGCGGCGGTGAGCAAATGAATGAACCGCGCGAACACGACACTTTTTCCGCCACTGGTCTGCTTTTAGTGAGTGGCTTATTCTTGATCTTCTCTGGTAATCATTTCTGTAACCCTTGCGCACATCATGCTGTCCGCCCCGGAACTTCTTTGTAGTTCGACTCTGCGTCGTAAGGCCCACCATTCACATATTGACGATCGACCTCTTGTCCATTGAAGTTTATGAAAATTGGTGTCTTAGCTTTGCAGGGCGATTTTGACGCCCATCGTCGCCGGCTTGAAGAATTGAGCGCTGAGGTTATTCTCGTTCGCAAGCCGGAGCAATTGGATGAGATTGATGGACTGGTCATCCCGGGCGGAGAATCGGGGACGATTCTCAAGTTGCTGGGCGACGCCGGGTTCGCGAAGCTGAAAGATTTTGTACTCTCGAAGCCGAGCTTTGGCACTTGCGCTGGATGCATTCTGCTCGCGACTGACGTGGAGAATCCCAAGCAGGCTGGGCTCGGCGCGCTCGACATGACGGTCCGTCGCAACGCCTATGGGCGGCAGATTGATAGCTCGATTCGGGAAGGGAAATTTCTAAGCGATCCGATCGAGATGGTGTTTATTCGCGCGCCTAAAATTGAACGCCTAGGGCTTGGAGTCGAAGTGGTGGCTACGGAAGGGAAAGATCCCGTTCTTGTTCGCAGCGGTAAGACCATGGCTTCGACCTTTCATCCTGAGCTTAGCGATGATCCGCGCATTCACCAATATTTTCTTGATCTGGTTGCGGACGGGAAAAAGACAGGGAAGTGATAGCGGTTATTGGAATTGGCGAACCAACAAATTGGGCCAATCGCAGGAAGAATTTAGTCGCTAAACCGGCCGCGCACCATCGTCGCGATTCCAACCAGCGCCGCTCCGATCATGATAAGGACCGCCGGCTCATGAAGAGGCGTAACTTGCATCACGAGATGCAGCGGGCCGGTAATCAAGGAAGCGCTGGTAAAGGTCATCGTGAAGAACACTTTTCCCAAAGCAGAAATAGGTTCGAAAAGGGTATAGAAACCAGAGTATCGTCAAATCCGGCTTCTGACACGGGTTTTGCAGTAATCGGCTGTTACCAAGGTGTGAGTGGTTGACCAGTCGAGAGAGCAGCGGCATCGCTATTCTTTTGTTGGAGAAAGTCTTCCAGCATCACGCAGGTGCTGTTACCAAAGTGCGGGTCGTACTCGGATCCGGAGCGCTTCGCTCAGGTATCCTTAAAAATTTCGCACGTCCGAGTCGCAGCCGAATCCAATGGAAATCGCCCCTGAATTGCAGGTCAGTCCGGTATCGTTCGCCTCGTATGCGCGCCTGCTGCGGAGCAACCGAAACTTTCGCCGCCTGTGGAGCGCGCAAATCGTCAGCGAAATTGGAGACTGGTTCTACACTCTGGCAATCTACAATCTGCTTCTGCAACTGACAGGTCGAGCGGGTTCGGTGGCGCTCGCTTTGGTGCTACAGGTTTTGCCACAGACGTTTATAGGCCCTACCGCGGGAGTGGTGAACGACCGCCTGCGTCGTAAGCACGTGATGATCGCGAGCGATATCGGGCGCACGGTGATCGTCTTCTGCATGCTCCTTGTTCGCTCGAAAGAAAAAGTGTGGTTGGTCTATGCGCTCTTGGTCGCGGAGACTTTGCTCGCGGCTTTTTTCGAGCCGGCCCGGAACGCGGTGATTCCAAATATTGTGGAGCGCGAAGACACTGTGGTTGCGAACACTCTGTCATCGACGACTTGGTCGGTCAACTTGATGCTGGGCGCGGCGCTTGGCGGCTTGGTGGCGGCGTTGCTTGGGCGCGATGCCGTGTTCGTACTCAACGCGTTGTCATTCATGGTATCCGCGGCGTTGCTTGCCGGAATGCGATTCTCGGAGCCCCACGCCTCGCGGGGCGGGCGTTTCAAGGCGCGGGAGTTAATCGACTTTTCTCCGATCATCGCAGGAATTCGCTACGTGCGCTCGCATGCGCGCTTACGGTCAACCATCTTTGTGAAGTTTGGCAATCTGGTGATTGGGCCCAGTTGGGTGCTGTTTACGGTGATGGGCCAGAATGAATTTGCCGTGCACCGGAGAGGCCTGACTTTGGAGCGCAGCGCCTTTCTCGGCATGAGCCTGCTGCTTGGCGCTCGAGGCCTTGGCGCGTTGCTTGGTCCCGTATTTACCGCGCGGTGGGCGGGCCACGCGAAGCGGCGTTTGGAAGTTGCAATTTTCTGGGGATATCTGGGCACGGCCGTCGGCTACACCATGCTCGGCGTTGCGGGGCGGCTCTGGCAGGCATGCCTGTGCGTGATGCTGGCGCACTTTGGTAGCTCCATCCTATGGGTATTTTCGACCACGCTTTTGCAAATGCAGACCGAGGACGAATTCCGCGGACGGGTCTTCGCCGCAGACCTGGGCTTGTGTATGTTTACAATCGCGGCTGGCGCGTATCTGGCGGGGGTCTTCGTCGATTCCGGCTTGGCCGCGCGAAGTGTTGCCAGTGTTTCGGGCATGCTGATGCTAATTCCGGCAATCTTATGGGGATTGTCGATGCGGCGGAATGCGGCGAACGAATTGAGCACGGCATGAGAGCTCCGCTTAAAATTCATGGGCTATTGCATACGCCGCTGTTTTGGACGATGAACGACAAGCAGAAGCGAACGAGGTAAGAAGTTTTCTCATGCCAGACTCAGCCGAACAACTGCAAGCGCTCTATGTCGCGGGATTCGAACTACAAACCTTTGAGCGCTTTCCTAAATGTATCGGCATAATCCGCGACAACTGCGTCGCCTTGCTCGTTCCGGGGGTCGACGGACTGCAGGTACTCGGCACCGTCGGATGGCGCATGGGAGAGGTGATGGGCGTGCTCACAGAAGTTGAGGGAAAAAAAGTGTTTCAGGCGAAGAGCGAAATCGCTGAGGCGACGCCGGAGCGGATCGAGGCGCTCAAGCAGTTTAAGAAAGACATGCTCTCAACGCTTGGGCGGCCGGGTTAGACAGACAGGCCACAGGTTAAATTTGCCTTCGAGTGGCGGAGATGAAAAGTAAAGCCTCAATCTACAATAGTTTACATAATACCTGTTATCGGACATTGGCATTCTGTGGGCTTTCTGAGTGGGCTCAACACCCCTTGCATCGGACTGCAGTGGCTACTGAGGTCAGTCAGTACCCTGGAGTCGAAAACACGATGGCGGGGTGGAAGAGCGTGCCTGCGATTCGGGTGGCGATGGCAATCAGATCGCGCTGTCCGTAAAAGACTTTCACTTGTAAGGATTGCGACATTTCGGGCAGGTTAACGGCGCGTCCGCTGCGGATGAGGGCGGCACTTTGCTCGTTTGCGGTCACGCAGGGAAGTTGCGGCACTAATTTTCTGGGATGAACGAACAAAGATTCGACACTTCCCTGCTGCTTGGCGGCTTCGAGTTCGCTGAGCGCGTGTGCGTCTTCGATCGAGAACTCGGCAACCGCAGTCCGCCGCAAGGTACGGAGGTGAGCTCCGCAGCCCTGCCGCCGGCCAATATCGTGAGCGATGGAACGCAGATAAGTTCCCGCGGATACGCGTGCGCGGAACGTAGCTTGATCGCCTGAGATTTCGAGTATCTCCAGGCTCTTTACCTCAACTTGAACGGGCTTCAAGTTCACTTCCAGTTTTTTGCGGGCAAACTTGTATGCCGGAATTCCAGCAATTTTTTTGGCGGAATATGGGGGCGGCATCTGCTCGATCGTGCCTATAAACTGCTTGGCCAGGCCGCAAATCTCGTCAGCGTTCAGCGTGACTTCCTGTTCAACGGTCGACGGTTCGCCTTCGGCATCATAGGTATCGGTTGCGAAGCCGAATCGAATCGCCCCCTCATACATCTTTTCTGAGTGGAGATAAAATTGTGCGAGGCGGGTAAGGTTTCCGACCACTACGGGGAGGACTCCGGTAGCGGCCGGATCGAGCGTGCCGAGATGCCCTACCGAACGCTGCCCTAAAATACGTCGCACGCGATTGACTACATCATGCGACGTGAGTCCGGAAGGCTTATCGATAATGATGACGCCGTTCATGCGTGCTTGTTGCCTAAGGTGATCTGTTAGTTTGAAGCGTTCATTGAAGCGAGGAAAAAAGCACGCTGCCGGAAGAGCGGCCTACAATTACAAATTTTAAATGGCAAAATTAACTCAATGATTCCCCTTCGCGACGATCAGCCCATATTTTCAACGCCGTTCATTAATTATTATTTGATCGCGGTGAACGTGCTCGTCTTTATGTGGGAGCTGTCGGTCAGCCATCGCGCTCTCAGCACTTTCGTGCAGGAATTCGCGGTAGTTCCTCATCATACCTTGGCGGTGCTGACCGGGCAGTCAACCGACCCGATTGCTACGGCGATTCTGCCATTTCTTACGTCGATGTTTCTACACGGCTCGTTCTGGCACGTGGCGGGAAACATGCTTGCGTTGTGGATTTTTGGCGATAATGTGGAAGACTATCTCGGCCACTTCAACTATCTGTTGTTTTATTTATTGAGTGGAGTCGTTGCGGGGCTGACCCACACGCTGGTGAATCCGAACTCGAATCTTCCGAGCGTGGGCGCCAGCGGAGCGATTGCCGGGGTGATGGGCGCTTACTTTATTTTGTACCCGCGGGCGCGAGTGTTGATCTGGTTTCCGCCCATTTTCTTTTTCCACGTTCCGGCATGGCTGATGCTGGGCTATTGGTTCCTGACGAATTTCTTGAGTGGAACTTCGACGGCAATTGCTTACACGAGCCAGACTTCTGGCGGAATCGCCTTCTGGGCGCACGTTGGCGGGTTCATCTCCGGGATTGTGATGGTGAAACTGTTTCACGAGCGGCCTCACCGGGTGCGCTATGGGACTTGGTAGACAGGGGTAAGAGCTGCAGACGCGCGACGAACTACAAGGGGGTAATCGGGTGAGCTCGCCCGCGGCCCAAATGGCCAGATAACAACCTTCCCAAATAAAAAGGGTACGCTAGCGTCTGGGTTGAGGGGCAGGTCCGGGAGGCAAAATTTCGGACTCGCTTGAAAGCGCGTCAAGATAGCCGCCGGGTTCGACTTCCTCAACCGAATTGTTTTGCGCGGCTGATCTGTGCCGGTGCGTGACGTACCACACGGCGGCCGTCCACGTCGGAAATAGATCGGCACCTGGAATCAGTTCGTTCGCCAAGGTTGGTAAGAAGGCCCAATGCCATCCAAGCAGACGGACCATCATAAAAGCGACGACGAAATCGAGGAGAGTGTCGGCGGGAGAGATTGCACCCTCCGCAAAAAGCGGAAACGCGGCGATTTGCAAGGCATCGGCAACTAGCGCGATCGCCCATGCCGCACGGTGTTCGGGCTTCGTCAGCGAGTTAAAGTAATTCTTGAACTGTAAGATAAGTGGCATTGGGCGGCCCTCGCAGTTATCTCGCTGCTGACTTATTAGATGACGTCTGTGTGCTGCCGGATAAGAGATAAAAATTCGGTTCGCGTTTCTTCGCCATGGCGGAAACATCCGAGCATGGAGGACGTCACCGCCGCGGAGTGCTGTTTTTCTACGCCGCGCATCATCATACAAAGGTGCCGGGCCTCAATCACGACGCCGACTCCCTGCGGCTCAATGGCGCTTTGAATCGTTTCGGCAATTTGGGTTGTGAGGCGTTCCTGAATTTGCAGGCGGCGCGAGAAGGCCTCAATCAGGCGTGGAATCTTGCTCAATCCAATCACCTTTCCATTCGGGATATAAGCAACGTGTACCTTGCCGAAAAACGGCAGCATGTGGTGCTCACAAAGACTGAACATTTCGATGTCTTTAACGATAACCATTTCGTCATAGTTCACCGTGAAAAGCGCATTCTTCAGCAAAGCCGCCGGGTCGTCATGGTAACCCTTCACTAGAAATTGCATGGCCTTCGCCACTCGCGCAGGGGTACGAACCAGGCCTTCGCGCTCCGGATCTTCGCCAAGGCGGACGATCGTTTCCCGTACTAATTCTTCGAAGGTGGCGCTAGTCAAAGTAGAGGTTTCAGTGCTTGGCTTCATAGGATTTGAGCGTCACTCCCCGGCATACTCGAACGAATTCATCATCGTTTCTTCGATGCGCACCTTCTCAAGATGAGCCGAATTGAAGCCGCGCTTCAGAATTTCGTAGATCGCGATGCAAAGGTTTTCCGTGGTTGGAACCAGCTTTGCGAATTGGGGAAGCAGGTTGAGGTTCTGGTGGTCGAAACGCTCCCCGATTTCGGCGCGGACGAAGGCGTCAAGATCCGACAGGTTGCAGAGCATGCCGCTTTCTGGATTGACCGGACCGCTTACGGTCACTTCGACCATGTAGTTGTGCCCATGGCCGAAGGGGTTATTGCACTTTCCATAGAGGGTGTCGTTCTGCAGCTCCGAGAGGTCGTCGTTGTGCAAACGATGCGATGCAGAAATCATATAACGCCGACTGAGATGAGCTTTGTATCTTTTTGCACTCATGCTTCACCGTAAAAATCGACAAAGAGGTCCGGGGTCTCATAGACTCGCACGCGATGCAACTGCGCCGCGGTCATTTTTGGCTCCAGGCGTTGCCAAATGGCGATTGCCAGATTTTCGGTGGTCGGGATGGCGGTAGCGAACTCAGGCACTTCCTTATTGAGGAAGCGGTGATCGAGCGCATCGAGGACCTCCCTTCCCATGATGTTTTTCACGTCCCGAAGATCGACGACGAAGCCTGACTTGCCATTCACTTCACCCTTCACCGTTACTTCGAGCGTGTAGTTATGTCCGTGACCGTTCGGGTTATTGCACTTGCCAAATAGGCGCAGATTCTCGTCGGCAGAGAGCTTTGGATTGTGGTAATAGTGCGATGCGGAAAACTCCGCTTTGCGGGTTAGGTAAACCATAGACATCAGTTTTCAGCTCTCAATTCCCTCTTGATGGCGCTGCCTCCGCCGGTGCAATCGAGTTCATTGCGAGCGTAAGCACGGCCTTTCCACATTATCTCGCCTTGTCGGTGCGCCTTGCTCGATCGCATCAGAAGATAAGCGAAGATTGGCGGACCAAAGGCCAAGGCGATGAGGCTGTTTATCCACGAGAAGTGAGAGGTGCGAATTCGCTTGTATGCCGGGAACAACAACGCGGCGGCGATGAGGCGGAGCGGACGTTTCGCGAATATCCCGGACGAAGCAAAGATGAGTGATGACGAGGCCAGGCACCACACCAATAAACTTCGGAGAGTCGTTTGAATGGGGCTCGGAAACAAAAGAACAAGGTTTTTCGTCCACCCTTCGCGAAGCTGTTGCCAGTTGCGATACATACGTGTTCGGACGGAATCTCCGCCGTAGCGAAAGTAGACCCGAAATCCGGAGTTACGGAAGCGTGTTGCCAAGGCAACATCTTCAAGAATTTCAGCTGCGACAGCGGCGTGCCCGCCAACCACCTCATAAGCCGTCCGGCTTACTAAAATGTATTGGCCGTTCGCGGCAACCCTTTCTAAATTCTGACCGCGGATTTCGCGGAAAGGATATTGAGATGCGAGTTCGGAAAAAATGACGGGCATCACCGCGCGTTCCGTCAATGTGACTACGGTTTGCTCGGGCGAATAAGAGAGCAGATCGGCTTTCTTGGCTTGCGCTTCATTAATCGCTCGCAGTA
>JANYKL010000069.1 GCA_025361625.1 Acidobacteriaceae bacterium | reverse complement strand
AGGATAAATACAATCAAGTGCAGTTGATGACCATGAGCGCGATCGATTTTCTCGATCAGTGGTTCGAGACCGATGTGCTTAAGGCAACGATGTCTGCCTCGGGAATCATCGGAACTTTTCTTGGCGTACGATCCCCCGGCACCGCCTATGTTTTGCTGCATCACTACATGGGAGAAATTGACGGAGCCTTTCGCGCCTGGGGATTCGCGCGCGGCGGCACTGGCGCTATTTCAAATGCCATCGCCGGAGCGGCTCGCGAAGCTGGAGTTGAAATTCGGACGCAAGCTCCGATCGCGAAAATACTGGTGAAGAACGGGCGTACGCAAGGGGTCGTTATGGCAAACGGCGATGAAATTTATGCTGATGTGGTTTCATCGAGCGTCGATCCGCGATTAACGTTTAACAAAATGATCGAGCCCGGGCACCTTCCCGACGAATTCATGGAGGGCGTGAATCGTTACAAGTTTCGCGGTTCGTCGGGCAAGGTCAACATGGCGCTCGACGGCCTGCCCGATTTCAAATGCATGCCGGGAGTTGGCGCCCATCTACGCGGCGCGATGTCGATCTCGCCGAGCGTTGAGTATATGGAGAAAGCCTACGACGAAGCGAAGTACGGGCACTGGTCTTCACATCCGTACATCGACATGGTAATTCCCACTTTGACTGACACATCGCTGGCGCCGCCGGGAAAACATATTCTTTCCTGTTTCGTCCAATACGCTCCCTACAAGCTTGCTCCGGGCCTTGACTGGGACACGGAGAAGGAAAAGTTTGGCGACAACGTTGTGAACACCATCGCCGAATACGCTCCCAATATTAAAGACATCATCCTGCATCGCCAGGTGGTGACGCCGCTTGATCTCGAGCGCGAATGGGGATTGAGCGAGGGCAACATTTTCCAGGGCGAGCTTTCTCTCGAACAATTATTTTTCCTGCGTCCGGTTGCGGGATGGGCGCAGTTCCGATCGCCCATTAAAAACCTCTACATGTGCGGATCAGCAACGCACCCAGGCGGCGGGATTATGGGCGCACCGGGGCGATTAGCGGCGCTCGAAATCCTGAAAGATGGGGGCGCATAAACGATCATGGCCGAAACGCGCGATGTGATTATCGTTGGCGGTGGGCACAACGGGCTGGTCACGGCTTTCTATTTAGCCAAGGCCGGATTTAAACCCGTTGTCCTTGAAGGCCGCGCCCAAGTGGGCGGAGCGGCCATCACCGAAGAATTTTATCCTGGCTTCCGCAGTTCTACGCTCGCGCACAACGCAGGTCCACTGCGTGCTGACATCGCGCGAGACATGCAATTAGAGCGGCACGGACTAAAGTTCATCACTCCCGGGGTCAACACCGTTTCTTTAACGCAGGATGGACGGGCGCTCGTTCTTTATTCCAACCGAAAAAAAGCAGCCGAGGAAATATCGAAGTGGTCACAGAAAGATGCTGCCGCCTATGAAGGCTTCGGAATTGCGCTGGGTAAGATCGGCAAGGTCATCGGCGACGCGCTCCTGTTGACTCCGCCAAACATCGATAGCCCTAACAGCGGGGATTTGTGGGGAATGCTAAAGACCGGGCGCGCGATACGAAATCTGGGCAAAAAAGATTTGTATCGCGTTCTTCGTTGGGGACCGATGGCCGCTGCCGATTTGGTGGCAGAATTTTTTGAGACAGAACCTCTTCGTGCAACGATTGCGACTCGTGGAATTTTCGGAACCTTTCTTGGTCCATGGTCAGCAGGTAGTTCCCTCGTATTGATGCTTCGCGCAGCGGGCGATCCAACTCCCGCGGGAAGCGTGCAGTTCCCGATGGGTGGCGCGGGCGCAATTACCGCAGCCATGGCAGCGGCAGCGAAAGAAGCTGGAGTTGAAATACGAACCGGCGCACAGGTCGCCGAAATACGCGTGAAAGATGGAGTCGCCACCGCAATTGCGCTCGCTTCCGGCGAAGAAATCGCGGCGCGAGCGGTGGTGTCGAACGCCGATCCCAAACGCACGCTGATGGGTCTGGTCGATCCCTCGCATCTCACTCCCGACTTCCTGCAGAAGATTAAGAATTACCGGTGCATGGGAACTGTAGCGAAGATGAATTTGGCGCTCTCGGCCCTGCCGGAGTTCACTGCTCTCAAATCGCAAGGCAACGGCAATCTGCTAAAGGGCCGCATTCAGATCAGCCCCGAAATTGACTATCTGGAGCGCGCTTTTGACGAATCGAAATATGGCAACTTCTCGCGCAATCCTTATATTGAGATGGCCATTCCGTCGCTCTCCGATCCGTCGCTTGCGCCCCCAGGCCAGCACGTGATGTCGATTTACATGCAGTATGCGCCTTACCATCTGAAGAACAGCGATTGGGAGACGCAGCGCAACTTGCTCGCGGAAGAAATCGTCAAGACGATTTCGCAGTACGCGCCGAACCTGCCACAAGCCATTATTGGGCACCAGATGATTACTCCAAAAGATCTGGAGACGACCTATGGTCTTACCGGAGGACACATCTTCCACGGCGAACTGGCGCTCGACCAATTCTTCACCATGCGTCCCCTGCTGGATTGGGCGCGCTACAACACTCCGATTGAGCGGCTGTATTTGTGTGGCAGCGGAACTCACCCGGGAACCGGGCTTACGGGAGGCTCAGGCGCTAACGCGGCTCGGGAGATCCTGAAGGTGTTGAAAAAATAATTGAAGACGGCGATTCCTGCGCCACCTATGCCAAGCTCCGCCATACTGCTCATCTCGTGCCCTGACCGTAAGGGCGTCGTCGCCTCGATTGCGGATTTCATTTTCAATCACAACGGCAATATTTTGTTCGCGGATGAGCACGGGGACGGAGCGACCAATCTCTTTCTGACGCGGGTCGAGTTTGATCCGAAAGATTTTGATTTTAATCTCACGCAGTTCGCCGAGCGCTTCGCGCCGATCGCCGGCGAATTTCAAATGGATTGGCGTCTTGCGCATTCCGGAGACCGCCCTCGCATCGCTATCTTCGTATCGAAGTACGATCATTGCCTGCAAGACTTGCTCTACCGCCATCACAACGGCGAACTGCATTGCGAGATTCCGCTCATCATCTCCAATCATCCGGATAACCAGCGCATCGCCGACTTCTATCGCGTGCCATATTTCGTGGTACCTCTTAGCCGGGATAACAAGCGCGAGGCGGAACAAAAGCAGATTGAACTGGTTCGCGAGCATCAATGCAATCTGGTTGTTCTCGCGCGCTACATGCAAGTGCTATCGAACGAATTCATCGAGGCATTTGGCTCAGAACATCTGATCAATATTCACCACTCATTCCTTCCCGCGTTCGTCGGCTCCAAGCCTTATCATCAAGCCTTTCAGCGAGGCGTGAAGCTTATTGGCGCGACCGCTCATTACGTTACCCAAGTACTCGACGATGGCCCCATCATCGAGCAAGATGTTGTGCGCATTCACCACCGTGACACGATCGACGCACTCATCCAAAAAGGGCGCGACCTCGAAAAAGTCGTGCTTTCACGCGCCGTTCGATGGCACATTGAAAATCGCGTGCTGCTTTACGGCAACAAAACCGTTGTCTTTCAATAGAGAAAACCACGGCAAACGCCGTTAGCGGCGTCACTTCCGTAACCAGCTAACCAATTGCTTCTAAGCGCTGTTTCGGCTTTACTTACGAAAGGGCAATCCCGACTTTTCGGGCGTTTTGAAGGAGTTAGAACTTGGTCGAAGACCCAAAATGGGAGCTCGCCCTGCTGGCGACAGTGCAAAGTTTTTACCAGCGGGTATTGAGCGAGCAACTTGGAGGCGAGCTGCCGGCTCCGGCACAACTCGCCCCCGATGCCATCAGCCATGCTGAAGACGTCCGGGGAACGCTCGGCCAAATGCAGATCTGGATTCAACTCCTTGACATGGCCATAACTCCGGCCATGCTTCGGCGCGGAGTTGAGACGGATGATCTTGACCCTGAGGTCGCCGAGGCACTCCTTCGTTACTTCGTGCGTCAACGCGATGACTCCGGCTCGAACCGTGATAAGACTGACCTGATCGCTACGTTTCTGTTTCGACATCCGCGAGTTGCCGGGCAGTGGGAACAGCACGGATACGGCCTGGATGGATCGATACCGCTATCGCCCTTCGAAATTGCGCTGCTAGAAATTTTGTCGGAGTCGGACGCGCCGATTTTGTCTGAATCTGATGTTCAGCTCTTGCGGGAATTTGATCCGTTGCTCGATCAGGCAAATCGCTTTCAGGATTTCAGCTCGCTCATGGACTCCGGCATCATTCCGCGCGTTCGTCAGCTCAAAAATACTCTTGGCGAGTCCATCTACCATCCTGGAGTTCTGGCTACGCTAGCGCCATATAATGCCGCGTTCGGCGATCGCTTCAACAAGCTTTTTGCGGCCGCAGCCGACGAGATCAAAGACTTCGCCAATCAGCTTGAAGAGCTTGGGGGGAGCATCCTGAGCACGGTCGATGGAGTCGAGGTCACGGTTGAGCACGTCACCGCATTAGATAGAGAGGCTTTGCTGAAAACCGATTATGCCGCGGCACTCGAGAAGTTCAGACGAGTTGCCAGCTTGAAGAAAGAATTGGAGCGGCGGCCTCCGGTGCGACGTAGTCAAAGACCTGCCGGAGCAGGGGGAAAAAGCGGCAATGGCGCGGTAGCCGTAGCAACTGCCCCGGCTCGAAATTATGTACCGGCCCCGGTCACGACGCAGGCGCTATCGCTTGAAGAAGCGAAGCTGCGAAGGGTCGAAGAATCCATCCGCGTTTTCGTGCGCGTCGCCGATCCTAAATTTCGCCAGATTGTTCCGATGCGCTACTTCAATCTCATGCTCAGCCCGGCCGAGGTTGAAGCTTACACCGCGGACCATCTTGAGCAATCAACCCCCCGGGCCGACGCCGCCCGCATGTTGATTCGCGTAGTCGCAGTCACGGCGCGCCTCACAACTGAAATGGAAGAGTTGAAGCGCTCGCGCAATTCACCATCGGTCTGGAAATTGCACGCAGACGCCCTGGTTGCGATCGTTGATCTGGCACGGACGCTTGCAGAAGCCGTAGAGAGGCTTGGAGTCGTCGCGGGAGAACGCCCGGACACGAAATCGAGCAACGAGGATCTCCGCACTTCGCTTGAAAAACTGCGCCAGCGCACAGCCGAAGCTCGAACGCTGATCAGCGAAAGCTAAGTCTCCTCCCATTCTTTGGGAGTTGGTCACCTGGCCGCAATTCCACTACCCAGACTTCGATAATCAACTCGAGTGATCAAGGCGAGTGATCCAGTAACACGCATGGTCATCGACACGAGCGTCTGTGCAGCGGCCCGTATTCTTAACTCCAGCTTCACCGACGAAAGCATGGCTCGTGATTATGCCTGTCATCGGCTCATGGATCATGGCCTGCTGCGATTAGTGAATGTCGAACTGTTCCTGATGCAACGCCGGATCTGACTTCACGATGATGGTCTTCTTGGTCAACTCCTCCATCTCGTTTAGAAGTTTGGCGTTGTTAAGCTTCAGAGCTTTTGCAACCTCCGGATTAACCCGCAGCATTACGTCGCTATGCTCGAGATGGCTTGAAATCTTGCGCATCTCGACATAGACCTCGTTGCAGATTGTGCTCACAGACTTTACGAATCCGGTGGATTGGCAATAGGGACAAGGCGTTCCGATGGTGCGCTCAAGCGACTGCTTCACGCGCTTTCGAGTGATGGCTACGAGTCCAAAGTCGTTGAACTGCAAAACTTTCGACGGCGCGCGATCTAATCGCAGAGCTTCTTCGAGCGCTTGCATTACTTTTTGACGGTTGCGGCGCTCGTCCATGTCGATGAAGTCGATGATGATGATGCCGCCGAGATCGCGCAGCCTGACTTGCCGGACGATCTCTTTGATGGCATCGACGTTGGTCTTGACGATTGTGTCTTCGAGGCGGGCCGTCTTGCCGACGTACTTGCCGGTGTTGACGTCGATGGCAACCAAAGCCTCGGTCTGATTGATGACAATGTAGCCCCCGCTCTTGAGCCACACTTTCGACTTGAGGGCTTTGTTAATTTCTTCGTTAAGTCCGAACTGGTCGTAAAGTGGAGTCTCTTTCGTGTAAAGCTTCACGCGCTTCACGAGCCCCGGCTGGAAGCGGTTTGCAAAACGCACAATGCGTTCGTATTCCTGCTCCGTATCAACCCAAATGACCGAGAAGTCAGAGCTAACCTGATCGCGCAGCACGCGTTCGACGACATTGAGGTCGTGATAGATCAGAGCCGGAGACTTGCTGCTTTCAGAGCGAGTTTTGATTTCATTCCACAGGTTTTTCAGGAAACGAATGTCTGCACGCAACTCTTCATCTGTCGCTCCAGCCGCGGCAGTACGAACAATGAATCCGCCGGCGCCGTTTTCGCGCTCGCTTTGAATAATGCGCTTCAACCGCTGCCGTTCTTCTTCCGAAGAAATCTTGCGCGACACGCCGGTGTGATTGACGGTAGGCATGAAAACCAAGAATCTTCCGGGCAGCGCAATGTGGCTGGTTATGCGCGCGCCTTTTTTGCCGATCGGCTCTTTCGCGATCTGGATGAGAACTTCCTGGCCCTCTTTGAGTAGTTCGCTGATTTGCGGGACCACGCGATTCTCGCGAGTCTTAAAGCGGCGCCCACCGCGGCGTCCTCGATTGCGGTCAAGGTTACGTTCCGGTGCGCGGCGCTGGGTACGCTGCAACAATGCTTCCGGGGCGGGACCGCGTACTTCCGCGCTCGCGTCCATTGTCCCCTCGCCGATCGCTTCAGCTTCGAGCAATGCCTCGGCTTCGGCTTGCGCTTCTTCCAATTCCATCTCTTCCGCTTCGCGGTCTTCCGCCTCCAGCAGAGCATCGGGAACGGCTTCACCGCCCTCGAGAAGTTCTGCGTCAAGGAGAGTTTTCGCGGGTGCGGACTCCGTCGTACGCTCTATTGCCCCATGTTTCGTATCTTCATTTGTCGACGCAGAACCGGCAACGACGTTTGTCGGCGAGTCGTTCGTAATCTCGTCGCTTGCGGCGCGGGTCTCTTCTTCTGTTTCCGTTTCGAGAAACCCTTCGTCATCTCCAGGTTGCTCTCCGTAAGAGGTCAGATCGGCCTCCTCCTCAACAATCTCTTCTTCCTCTACATAACTGGGTGCAGTTAACGAAGCGCTCTTGCGAGAAGGACGAGAAGAGTCTTCGCTCGAATCGTTTCTTTGATCGCCGCTCGAATCTTCGTGCGAGACTTCCTCCGTCATCAAGGAACGGCGCACCCGTTCGCGCGCCTCTGATTCGTCGTCTAAGAGCGCCGGCTCACCGCGGAGTTCCAGCTCCACGCGGGATTTTTCCGAGCCGGATGATTCATGCGCCTCATGCCTTGCATCCTCGTCGCGTTGTTGATGATCGTGTTGCTCATGATCATGTCGCTCGTGCAACGGTTCGGCGATGCTTGATGCGAACATCGGTTCATCATCCGGAAAGCTTGCAAGAATCGACGCTACCACCGGCTCTTCTGAAGTGCTGGCACGCGCGGATTTGTAGGGTCGCTGTTCGGTTTGGGCCGGACGCTGTGACAGCTTCTGGTATTTGGAAATCGATTCGCCGGGAAGCAAGATGGGCTGATATCCCGGGGGAGGCCCGTAGTCGTAATCGCCCCCCGTTCGCGGAGCCGAGGGAGCGGAACGCTGGAAGCGCGAGTCGGAACGGCCACGGCCGCGGTCGCTACGATCATGGCCACCGGGACGCTCGGGGCGGCTTTCATTTCGCGGATTGCTACGAGGTTCTACACGCGGTTCACTCTGAAGGACGGTGCCAGACTCGCTACCAGCTTCATCACGGGATTCAACCGGCGCGCTCGTTTGCGTATCCGACCGTTCCGGACGATCTCCACGCGGGCGGTCTCCGGTCTCGCCCCTCCGCCCGCGACGGCGGCGCCTTCCACGAAAGTCGCGCGATGAAGACGGAGTTGATGCGTTATCACCGGCCCCACCGCTTGCGGCTTGGGGTTGTTCCACCTCGTGCAATGCAGAATCGCTCTCACCGGCAACTGCGGCGCTTGGGCCTGCGGCGGCAAAGTCTTGCCCATTTCTTATGCGAGATTCGTTAACTGGGCGATTCGCGGGGATGGCTTCATCCAAATCTTCATCCTGTTGTTCTAAATCCATGAAGTCGGAGACATACAGGAAGGCATCGCGTTCGAGGCCAATGTCGACAAAAGCCGATTGCATGCCTGGCAGCACGCGGGTTACACGGCCTTTATAAATCGACCCGGCTAAGGTGTATTCGTTTTCGCGCTCGAGATAAATTTCGGCTAACTGATCGTCTTCAGTGATCCCCACTTTTGTCTCGTGGGGGGTGGTGGATACAAACAATTCCTTGTTCATTTCTACTCCGGTCTTTCACCGGAACAGAAGCGCAAGGCGGACCGTGGGATCGATAGCGTTCAGCGCCGTTCCGGGTAGGAGCGGGCGAGGTCCCGGACGTCTGTCCGGGAGCTGCACTGCAGGCACCTCTGAAAATTCGTCTGCACTGTTCGCGTAAAGCCGTTCGTCAGGTCTGTGGCCACGATCTCGCGTTTCGCTGAGGGGGCCGTTCCCCGCCTGACCAGGCTTCAATCCTGTCCGGCTTTGACTTCTGCCGGCATTCTGCCCTCCTTTTTCGCGAGGGCCTTCGTAATCTAAATTTACTGCCTGAATTTTGTTTAAAGCTAAACTGTGTTCGCGGTACCCTCCTCAACGGGCACCCTAACTGCTGCCGACCGTTTCAGTTCACGAAACGGCGCATTCGGACGTTCATCACCATTCCGAGCGCCAAGAACATGAAAAGAACGGAAGACCCACCGTAACTCATGAGCGGCAGAGGTATTCCGGTGACCGGCATAAAGCCAACCACCATGCCTACGTTGATCAGGATATGGAAGGTGAGCACCGCCACCACACCCATAACCAGAAAAGCCCCAGCGCGGTCGGGCGCTGTTTGTGCATTCTGGGTCAAACGCATCAGCACTATGAAGTATAGCAGCAGAAGCCCCAGAGCTCCTACAAACCCGTGTTCTTCAGCGAAGGTGGCAAAGATGAAGTCGGTTTGTGGCTCCGGCAGGAACGATAAGTGCGTCTGGGAGCCTTGACTGCTGCCAAAAATGCCGCCCGAACCCACGGCGATCAGTGATTGATTAACTTGATACCCCGAGCCCTGCCGATCGGCGTCCGGGCTCATGAAACTTGTCAGGCGATCTTTCTGGTAAGGCTTAAGGACCTTGACCCACGCGATGGGCACTAAACATCCCATGATGGTGAGAACAATGAGCCCTTGCTTCCAGCGCAGGCCGCCGAGGAATAGTCCCATGACTGCGACCGGCAAGTAGGTGAGCGCCGTACCTAAATCGGGCTGAGCCAGAACCATGAGCATGGGGAATCCAACGATTGCTCCCGCTTTGAGAAAGTCCGTCCAGGAGAGTTCGCGGTCATGCAGATCGGCAAAATACTTCGCGACCGCCAAAATGAGGATCAGCTTCACCCACTCGGAAGGCTGGAAGTGCGCGCCCCACGGCAATTTCACCCAACGTCTCGCACCCAGCGATTTCTGGCCAAACAGTATCACGGCGATGAGCGACGCTAACGAGCCGATGTAAAACCAGTGAATTCGTTCAAGCAAGGCCTGGTAATTCAACAGGCTAACCACAAACATCGCGCTAAGACCGCCGAGCACCCAGTAAACCTGCTTGATATGGGCTCCGGCAAACTTCGTGTGTTCCGTTGCGCTGTGAATTTGCCAGACGCCCAAACCGCAGATCATCAAAATAAAAAAGAGAAGGAACCAGTCGAAATCGCGATAGGAGATATAGCGTGACATGATTTCGATCACCCAATGGATTCAATCACCCCGCGGCAGCTCAAAATGGGAGCATTCACCGCGCAGCTAACGGGCGTTACCGTTGAAGGTAAAGTTAGAAAGGTTTTTCGGCAAGGTTACTTAATTGCACGGGTAGGTTCGGCAAGCGGGGCTAACCGGCTTCTCATCCTGCAAAAGAAGCCAGACGCCGACACCCACGCCGAGTCCGGCACCCGCGACAATTGCAGGTGTGGAACTTAAAATCCCGCCGACGGCGGCTGGCGCTGGTCCACCCGCTCCACGGCGACGCCGTTTCTTTTTCTTTTCCGGATCGGCTGTATCGTCCAGAGTCGTTTGCTGTCCCTGGGAAACTGTCGTAGTGCCTTTGTCGTCCTGGACCGAGACATCGCCTTTGTTAGCGGCAACCTGGACCTGGCCGTTAACATCCGTGACTTGGAATTCGGTCCAGGAGTTAGCGACGGGCTTGATTGTGACGTCGCCAGCGCGTGTCGACAGTCCCCGCGAAGTGGTAACGCGAACCGAACCATGCTCTAGTTCGACTGCTAATGGCCCTTCAAATTTCACCATTGAGTCGGCCAAGACCATGATATTGGAGCCATTTGCCTGAATGCTGGCGGTCGAGTCCGGGCGAGTCTGCAGGTGATCTCCGGCAAATACGGCGGAGGACTTAGGCACGTCTGACCCGTTGAGCCAAGCCGAACCGTTCGTGTACAACATAGCGGAAGCCGTCTCACCGGCGAACAACACGTGCGCTGGAAAAGAAAACGCGAGAAATAAACAAATCGCGGACCGGAGACCAAGGCTCGTCATGGTTTGAAATTGTGACCGCATTTAATGGAGTTTCGTAATCGTAAGCGGTAAACCATTCCAGGTCAATCCGTTTTATTCTGGCTCGACTTCCTTCAGTTATGAGGAGGTATACGCCTTGCGGATTCTTTGCGCCCTGCTTCGGGGCTTACGGGACGTTGCGGGCACGAATCTTGTTTAGTGCACGAAACAGGTTAGAAACTCGATTACGCCGCAAGGGCCCTGGTCCCTATCAGAACTTCACCGTGTGCGGACTCAACCTCGATATCAAACCAGCGATTCGCTTCGTGGTATCCGGGGATTCTGCACTTCAGATAATTGTCGGTCAGCGCTTCGGTAAACGCGCGGTTGCCATGGTTTAGGTTGCCATGATTTAGGGTGATAGCGCCCAGTTTTGTCCCAACCAGAGATCGCATAAATGCGGCCTTCTTCCGCCCTCCCAGTTCGCGCAGACGAGCGTTCCGCTCACGGGCCACGGGAACAGGAACCTGCGAAGGTTCTTTCGCCGCGGAAGTACCGGGACGCGGAGAATAGGTAAAAACATGCAGGTACGTCAGTGGCAAATCTTCAATCATGCGAAGAGTTCCGGCAAACTCTTCCTCGGTCTCCCCTGGAAAGCCCACCATCACGTCGGCTCCAATGGCTGCCGTAGGCATCGCCTTTTTGATTTTTAAAATTTTTTCCCGGTAATGCGCTGGGCGATATTTGCGATGCATGCGCCGCAGCACGCTATCGCTGCCGGATTGCATTGGCACGTGGGCATGCCTGGCAATCCGGCGTGAAATTGCGACAAGGTTTATGAGTTCGTCGCTCCAGTCCATCGGCTCGACCGAACTGATACGCAATTTTTCCAAAGAAGTTTGTTCGAGAATTTCGCGCACGAGATCGACAAAATGCTGCCTGTGTGTAGTCGTGATGGACGGGGAGGTTAACGTGGAAGTTAAAGGAGAAGAGTGAGAACTGAGGGTAGAGCGCTCAGAGCTTTTTGCGAAGTCCCTGCCCCATCGCCCGAGATTGATTCCAGAAATAACGACTTCGCGATAGCCGGACGCTACAAGGGTTCGAATTTCCGTGACGACGCGGTCCATCGGCATCGATCTGCTCTGGCCACGAACCGATGGGATCA
>JANYKL010000066.1 GCA_025361625.1 Acidobacteriaceae bacterium | reverse complement strand
CCGCGACACGATCGTCGTCCCGTAACCATGAAGCGAATCCAACCATTCTTGCTGACGATAATTTTGCTGAGCGGCCGCACTCTCTGGTCGCAAACCGCCAGCGATACTCCGTCTGCCGAGATTTACAGCGAGACTCCCTCGGATTCCATGGGTGACCGGATGGAAGTGCCGCCTCCGGTGAGCGGACAGAGTTATTCGACCTCGACCATGTCTGAAGATCGGTCAAATTACATTCGCGGCGCGATGACATTCACGGGTGCATACACGGATAACGCGAGCGGCAACAGCGCGGGCCGGCCCCGCAGCGACGCAAGCTACTCCTTTGCTCCATCGATCTCGCTTGATGAGAAGACTTCGCGGATGCATGCGATTTTCAGTTACTCACCTGGGTTCACGTTGTACCAGCGTGACAGCGGCCTGAACGAAGCCGACCATAACGCGACTATCGATTTTCAATATCGCCTGAGTCCGCACGTCACATTTACGGCGCGCGATACTTTGCAAAAGAGTTCAAGCGTGTTCAACCGGCCGGATTTGACAGGATTGCAAGGTGTTTCGAGCGGCGCCACGGGAGCGAATTTTTCGATCATCGCTCCGATTGCGGATCGTCTCACCAACGTCGGGAATGTGGGCGTGAATTACCAGTTCAGCATGAACGGCATGGTTGGCGCGAGCGGAAGTTTCTCGAATCTGCACTATCCAAACCCTTCGCAGGTTCCGGGGCTGTTCGATTCGAATTCGACCGCCTTTTCCGCTTTCCACTCGCTGCGGCTTTCGAAGATGCACTACATCGGCGTGACCTACGAATACCAGCGGTTGCTGGCTTATCCGTTGCGTGGAACGAGCGAGACGCAGACCAACGCTCTTTTGTTCTTCTACACTCTCTACCTCCGTGAGAAGTTTTCGATTTCATTCTTCGGTGGACCTCAGCATGCGGACACCACCCAGCCACCGCAGCCGCCACTAAATATTCAGTTCGCGGCTCAGAAGTCGTGGACTCCAGCGGCGGGCGTGAGTTTGAGTTGGCAGGGACGTGTGAGCAACATCGCTCTTAGTTTTTCCCATGAAATTTCAGGTGGCGGCGGACTTTCGGGCGCAGTGAAAATGGATTCGGCTTCCGTAAACTTCAGACAGCAACTTTCGAAGACGCTGACGGGTGCGGCGGGGATTGCTTATACGAAGAATGACGTGCTTCAGGGCGCGCTCGCTCCGTCGACGAGCGGTCATACGTTTTCTGCAAATGCATCGTTGCAGCGCCAGTTTAGGCAATTAAATGTAGGGCTTGGCTATACCCGTTTACAGCAAAGCTATAGCGGAGTGACAGTGATTTCGGGTGCTCCCGACACTAACAGAGAATTTGTCTCGGTTTCATACCAGTTTTCGAGGCCGTTGGGAAGATAATCATGATCGACGATATCCAAGAGCAAAATCCCGAAAGCTTTAATTTCCAGAAATATCTGGGGATTGCGCGGCGCCGTCATTTCTTTTTCCTGATACCGCTTTTCATTGGTTGGGCTTTAGTCTGGAGCGCGAGTTGGGTGCTGCCGCCTCGCTATCTTTCGAGCACCTTAATACTGGTCGAGCAGCCGACCATGCCAAAAGATTATGTGACGCCGAACATCAATGACGATCTGCAGGAACGAATGCAGACGATCACCCAGCAAATTCTGAGCCGCACTCGCCTGATGCATATCATCGAGCAGTTCAGTCTGTATGGCACGGGGCACGACCAGAAATCCGCGGAAGACAAAGTTGAACGCATGCGCAAGGACATCGGGATTGAACTGGTTCGCGACACGCGTAACCAGATCTCCTCGTTCAACGTCAGCTACACTTCGCGCGACCCTCACGTGGCCCAGCAGGTTACGAGCGAACTGACGAATTTATTCATCAATGAGAACCTTGAAGTTCGCCAGCAACAATCCGAAGACACGACCAAATTTCTCGAGAGCCAACTCGAAAGCTCGCGCAAGACACTGGCAACGCAGGAAGACGCGATTCGCCAGTTCAAAGGTCAGCACGTTGGAGAGATGCCGGGACAGCTTGCCAGCAACCTTCAAATATTGAGCGGGCTTCAGTCGCAGCTGCAGGCAAGTGAAGATGCCCTCAACGTTGCCAGGCAACAGCACGTTTACCTGCAGACGCTGGCCGACCAGTACAAATCGATCCAGCGCTCAACGAAAAGAGCAGACGGCTCGGCGGTTGGCGGGTTACCTGCGCTGAATCAAGAACTGGAAAAGCTGCAAGCCAGGCTCGACGACTTAAGCTCTCACTACACGGATCGGCATCCCGACGTTCGCAAACTGAAAGAGCAGATTGCAAATACGGAAAAGATGCGCGACCAAACTCTCGCCGCGATGAAGACGAAGAGTGCGGAGCCCTCGACTGATGCGTCGGATTCGAACAACTCCGGCGTTTCGAATCTCGACCCTTCGGAATCGGCGATGTTGCTTCAGGTGCAGAGCCAGCTGCGGTCGAACAATACAGAGATTTCGAATCGCGAACACTCGATCGCGGCCCTTCAGGCGAAGGTGGCGGAATACCAGGGCCGTCTGAACCAGGAGCCGGTTCGCGAGCAGCAACTGGCGGACTTAACGCGCGGCTACGAGCAGTCCAAAACGAGCTACGACGAATTATTGAAGAAGAAGAATGAGTCGAAGATGGCTACCAGCATGGAGCTTCTGCAGCAGGGGGAGCGGTTCCGCGTGGTCGATCCTCCAAGCTTTCCCCAAAAACCGGACTTTCCTAATCGCTTAAAGTTCTGCGGCATCGGATTGGCAGTAGGAATGGCATTTGGCGGACTGGCGGTCGTGCTAGCTGAAATGTTCGACAAGAGGATTCACGAAGAATCCGAACTGAAGACGGTTCTTGCGATTCCGATCATTTCGGAAATCCCAGACATTATCGGCCCGTTCGAAGAGCGGCGCAGACGACGCAGCCAATGGCTGGGATGGGCTACGGCGGCATTCGTTTTCGGCGTAGTGCTCATAGGATCGGCATTCAGTTATTTGCACGGCTAGATTTCGTTATCATGTATAAGGCTTTCTTCAAACTCAATCGCAATCCTTTCGAGATCACGCCCGATCCCTCATTCCTGTTTCCGACCACGAAACATAACGAGGCGCTGGCGTCGCTTTATTACGGCGTCCGAAAGCACAAAGGGTTTGTGGTGTTGACCGGAGAGGTTGGCACGGGCAAGACGATGCTGCTCCGCTGCCTGCTTCAACTGCTGAAGCGAGGCAATGACGTTGCCTACGCCTACATTTTCAACGGGCTGCTTTCACCGGCTGAATTCCTGCAATATGTTGCGGGAGATTTTGGCCTACCGGCGTCGAACAAGAACAAGAGCGAACTTCTTCTCGAGATAGCAAAATTTGTTATCGCGCGCAGCCAGAAAAATCTGACAACTTTGCTGGTGGTCGATGAAGCACATCAACTGTCGACCAACATTCTCGAAGAAATACGCCTGCTCACGAATCTTGAAACCGCCGACAGCAAGTTACTGCAAATCCTGCTGGTTGGTCAGCCGGAGTTGGATGAGAAGCTGGACTCCATTGAACTGCGCCAGTTGAAGCAGCGCATCGCTTTCCGGTCACGGCTAGCCGCGCTCGATTTGACGGAGACCAAAGGCTACATCGAACGCCGTCTCCAGATTGCCGGGGCAAACACTCCGGATGCCTGTGTGTTTCCACCTTCGACGATCGACGCGATCTTTCATTACTCCGGCGGCTTGCCACGCTTGATCAACACGATTTGCGAAAATGCGCTGATCGCTGCTTATTCGAAGCAGACTCGAACCATAAATTGTGAAATTATCGAGGACATTGCGGTCAACTTCCG